>NZ_JBJNOA010000002.1:0-159569 GCF_052166845.1 Serratia sp. CY71090
CCCCCCCCCCCCCCCCCCCCCCCCCCCCCCCCGCCAGTGCCGGCCGGCAGACGCGTTGGTCGAGCACGATGAACCCGCTCCGGCAACCTCAGCGGCGGCGGACAATTAACCCCTTATGGCACCGGCGGCTCCGGCCGGTGCTGTTCGCCCCAGTGGCACATCATGTCGATCACCGGGATCAGCGAACGCCCGCGCTCGGACAGGCTGTACTCCACCTTGGGCGGGATCTGCGGATACTCCTTTCTCACCACTAGCCGATCTTTTTCCAGCTCTTTAAGCGTCGAACTGAGCGTCTTGTACGAAATGGTGCCGATACAGCGCTGCAGTTCGTTGAACCGCAATACCGGCTTATACAGCGCCAGCCAGTAAAGAATAATCATTTTGTATTTGCCGTTGATCACCGACAGCGTATAGCCATAGCCGGTGTCTTCGAGGCTGATGCCCGTTGGGCTGCAGCGGGATTCGGCGGTCATTTACACTTTCTCCAGGGTAAGTATGTGTCGTGAGTGTGCGTATTTTACATTCTGTCAGCATACCCTAAGATGCGTCGAAACACCTGACTGGAGAACTCAGTATGAAAACCTTGGTGGTCGTGACCCATCCCGATATGGCGAACTCGGTGGTCAATAAACGTTGGCTGGAGGAACTGCGTCGCTATCCGGCGCTGTATACCGTGCACGAACTGCATCAGGCCTATCCGGACTGGCAGATCGACGTCGCCAAAGAACAGCAGTTGATCGAAGCCCATGACAACATCGTGCTGCAGTTCCCGATTTACTGGTTCAGCAGCCCGCCGCTGCTGAAAAAATGGCTGGACGACGTGCTCACCTACGGCTGGGCCTACGGTTCCCGCAGCGGCTATAAGATGCAGAACAAGAAACTGGCGCTGGCGGTCACGGCGGGCGTGCGCGCAGAAGATTACGCGCGTGAAGGGCGTTATCGCTACTCGCTGGAGGAAATCTTCCGGCCGTTTGAAGTCACCGCCGGTTACGTGCGGGCCGACTATGCTTCGTTCTTTGCCTTTTACGGCAAGGAAGCCGCTTCGGACGGGGCGGCAGAGCAGGTTCAGCAGCACGAGCTGGACAGCAGCGCGCAGGGCTATCGGGCATTTCTCGCCGGCCTGAATTAACGACACGCCCCTGATGCGCCTGATAGTGCTGTTGCGAATGTCCGGGGAGGAATATGATTACCGTCTCCTATGACTCGCCGGTGATAACCCCATGCCTTCGGCCGAAACGTTTATTGCTTTTCTTGTTGCACTCACTCTCCCGGGCCAGACATGATGCTCACGCTGGCCCGGGGTATCGGCCTAGGCCGCCGTATCGCGCTGCTCAATTCTCTTCGTTATCTCGGTACTGACGCAGTCCGATTTGGTGGCGATATTGCCGGAGCGGCTGGCGCGCAACCACCCTTTATTGCAGCAACTCAAGCCGCCGTTGGCGGTGCCGGGTTTTGAAATGACTATGCTGTGGCACGAACGATCGCATCGGGATCCCGCTCACCAGTGGCTGCGCGAACATATCGTGCGTTCAGTGTGAGCGGAAACAGCGAGGGAAATTACATGAACAGGAAGCGGTCGGCCAGCGGAACGCCACGCTCAAGGCGCGGTGGCAACGCGTCGTCACAATCGTCAGGCTGGGCAGCCTGTGGTGCGGTGTCTTCGGCTTTTTCGATCATCAGCTCGCCGAGCAGGGCCAGAAAACGAGTGATCTTTTGCATATTCCCTCCGGGGCAATGATTAACCTGAGAATGATAGTAATCGCCGCCTAACCGAATGGGAAAAACTTAAAACTCATATCCTAAGAACCGGATCGCATATCGCCTGACCGGGCGACGGTTATCCATCGCCCGGTGAATAGCTTAGAAGGTGACGTTAACCTTGGCCCACAGGGTGCGGCCCGGTTCATTCACCGCGCTGTTGGCCGAATAGCCGAAGGCGCTGTTGCCCGCCAGGTTGAGGTGCTCGCTGTAGGTCTTGTTCAGGATGTTATCCAGACCGGCGCTCAGCTTGACGTTTTTATTCACCTTGTAGGCGGCGTTGGCGGAGAGCACGCCGAAGCCGGCGCTTTCGGCAAAGTCTTTGCCCACCACGTTGCCTTCGTTGATCGCCACGCGGTTTTGGCTGCTGACCAGACGCCACAGGCCGGTGCCGCTCCAGTCGCCGTACTCGTAGGTCAGCCCCAGGCGCGCTTCCAGCGGCGGGATCTGCGGCAGCGGGCGGCCGTCGCGGGTGTTTTTACCCCAGGAGTAGGCCAGGCTGGCGTCGGTTTTCCAGTGTTCGCTCAGCTGGTAGCCCATGCCCATTTCGCCGCCCATGATGTTGGCGTTGACGTTGTCGGCCTGGCTGAGGCGCGCGTTGTGCGGAGCGTATTTGAACAGGATGAAATCATCGACGCGGCCCAGGTAAGCGGAGACCCAACCGTTGAAGCGCTTGCCGTTGTACTGCGCGCCGATATCAAGCTGCGTGGTTTTCTCGCTCTTGACGCTGGAGAACGGATCCTTGCTGCCGTTCGGGCCGAGCTTCGGCGAGAACAGCTCCCAGTAATCCGGGAAACGCTCGGTATAACCGACGCCGGCGTACAGCATCAGCGGCAGCTCGGCCAGCGTGTGCTCAAGGCGCATAAAGCCGCTCGGCAGGGTGTCGGAACGCTCCGCATCGCCGCCGTTGCGGAAGTTTTCCACCAGGGTGCGATCGAGACGCGCGCCGCCGATCAGTTTATCCTGTTCGCTGGTGGACCAGGTCAGTTCGCTGAAGGCGCCGTAGCTGTTGAACTGGGCGTCTTTTTCCCAGCTGCCGCGGCTCATGCTGCGATGGGTGTTGGTTTGGGTGTCCAGGCCGCTTTCCAGCTTCACGTCCTGCCACTGCCAGGTGCCCATCACGCGGCCGCCAACGGTACGGCGATCGAGCTGCATCGTCATGCCGGAGGACATCATATGCCCGCCATGGCCGCCCATGCTCATGCCGCTATGGCCGCCGTGCCCACCCATGCCGCCGCTGCCCGGCGAGCGCAGGGTGACGTTGTCCATCACGTGGTTGGCGTAGTTGTAGTAGACCTGCGCTTCCAGCTTATCCAGCACCTCGCCGATGTTGGATTTTTCCACCCGCATGCCCAGGCTTTCGCGTTTGAACTGCGAACCGTCCATGCTGCGGCCGGCATAGCGCGCTTCGCCGTTGCCGCGCCCCATGGTCACTTCCAGCAGCGTGTCGGCATCCGGCGTCCAGCCGAGCGCCAGATCGCCGTTCCACTTGTCCCAGCGCGACGGCACGCGCGTATTGGTGCCGTCCTGATAATCGTTGGAACGAGATTTGTTGGCCATCACCCGCAAGTAACCTTGCTCGGCGCCGAGGCTGGCGTCGATATTCTCGTCCCAGCGGCCGTTGGAGCCGGTCAGCACGCTGGCGTTGCCCTTGACGCCCGGCTTGTCGAAGCGTGGGCGTTCACGCTCAAAACGCACGGTGCCCGCCGACGATCCCGGCCCCCACAGCACCGTCTGCGGCCCTTTGGTGATGGTCAGCAGATCGAAACTTTCCGGCGAGATGTAAGAGGTGGGCGCATCCATTCTCGATGGGCAGGCGCCCAGCATTTCCGAACCGTCGGTGAGGATCTTCAACCGCGAACCGAACATGCCGCGGAACACCGGATCGCCGTTGGTGCCGCCGTTGCGGATCTGAGAAAAACCGGGAATGGTTTTCAGGTAGTCCGAGCCATCGCTGGCCGGCACCGGCTGACGCGGAGTTTTCGGTGACGTCACGATGGTCAGCGGAGAGTAGAGTGGTGCGGTGACGGTGATCACGTCGCCATCATTAACCTGTGTGTCGGCAGGGTGCTGATGCGCCTGCGCCGCGTGGCCAGCCAGCAGGAACAGCGGCATGGCGGCGGTGATGGCGCGGGCGGCGGCGTTCTTTTTATAAACGGGTTTAAACATCATCTTTCCTTAAGCTAACTCTTTTCCGTTCTTGGCCGAGGGATTATTCAGGCGTGGGGAGGCCTGGCGAAAATCACCATCGGTAAATACGGGGGGGTAATTCCCTGAACGCGGAAATAACCGGGCTAATAATGTCGTCTCGATGATTAACCATTGGGCGAATTAATTCCGCCGGGTTGAAGCGATCAACGGCAATACAGAGAACGGCAATGGGCTTATTGTTAAATCAGAGGAAAGAGACGGGCGGCGCGCGCGGCTGTAATTCGGTGTGAACGACGTGGGCAAACAGGGGAACGAGATAGTGGATCGGCGGCGGGCGTGAAGCCAGCGGCAGGGACCAGAACAGCGGGGCGTGGCTCACGTCCAGCAGCGGCGCATGCAACAACAGCACGCAGTAGCCGCAGGCGCTGTCGTCCATCATCATCGCCATGTTGTGGTGGCCGCCGCCGTGCTGCATCAGCGGCTGCGCGGCTTTTTCAGGTTCAGGCGGCGGCGAGTGCATCTCGTGATGTATCGGCATATCCATGCCGCAATCCGCCATGACGGTCGTTCCAGCACTTCCGGCGCGCGCATGCTCCAGGGATCGCGAGATCACTGGCGCAATGAACAACATCAGAATGGCAAACATCCCTAACCAGGCGGCGGCCCGATTTCGCGATGCATGGGGCTGAATTAACGACACAATCAACCTAAAAAAAGGGTTAACACAGGGTAGGGAATTGTACTGGTTTATGTCGAAATGTTAAAACCTTTTATTTCTGGTCAACGGCCTGTTGATGAATATATTATCGGACAAGCGCGTTAATTTTGACCAAAGGCTATTTTTATTGCGCCAATAACATAACGGGGAAAATATTAATGACGGAAGAACTGGCGAGCACGATTATTCCGCTTTATGACGCACATGCCGCCGCCTGGGAACGCCTCAGACCCACCACGCTGTTTGAGCGGCCGTGGCTCGACCGCTTTTTACAGCTTACCCCGGCCAATGCGCGGCTGCTCGATCTCGGCTGCGGCAATGGCGCGCCGATCGCCGCCTATTTTATCGAACAAGGGTATCGAGTCACCGGCATCGACGGTGCGCAGGCGATGATCGCGCGCTGCCGGCAGCGTTTTCCACAGCAGGAGTGGCGGCAGATGGATATGCGCCAGCTGAATCTGGCGACAAGATTCGACGGCCTGCTGGCCTGGGACAGCTTCTTCCATTTGGCGCGCGACGATCAGCGCCGCATGTTTCTACTGTTCAGGCGGCACGCCAAGCCGAATGCCGCACTGATGTTCACCAGCGGCCCTGAAGACGGCGTGGCGATCGGCAATTTCGAAGGCCAGCCGCTGTTTCACGCCAGCCTGGCGCCTGAGGAGTATACGCGCTTGCTGCAGGAGAACGGCTTCCGCGTGGTTGATCATGTGGTGGAAGATCCCGCCTGCGGGGGAAGAACGGTCTGGTTGGCGCAAAGCATTGAGTGACAATGTCACGTGCAGGTTCTTCGGAACCTGCACGTTAACGTTATTTAGCGCTGACGCGCCAAACGGTATTGCCCACATCATCCGCAATCAGCAGGGCGCCAGCCCTATCGACCGCTAATCCAACCGGTGCGCCATAGAGTTCCTTCTCGTCGTCGGAGACAAAGCCAGTGACCACCGCTTTGAGTTTACCGACCGGCTTGCCTTGCTCAAACGCCACGTAGCTGACCCGATAGCCGTTCAGCGGCGAGCGATCCCAACTGCCGTGCTCGCTGACAAAGGCGCCGCCGCGATAGTCGGCCGGCAGAGCGCTCGCGGTGTAGAACAGCAGCCCCAGCGGCGCGACGTGCGAGCTGAGGGCGTAGTCCGGCTTGATGGCTTTCGCCACCAGATCCGGCCGCGCCGGCTGTACCCGACGATCGACGTGCTGGCCGAAATAGCTGTAAGGCCAGCCGTAGAAGCCGCCGTCCTGCACCGAGGTCAGGTAGTCCGGCACCAGATCGGCGCCGATCTCGTCACGCTCGTTGACAATCGCCCACAGCTTGCCGCTGTGCGGTTCCCACTGCAGCCCGGTCGGATTGCGCAGGCCGCTGGCGAAGATGCGGCTGGCGCCGGAGGCGGTGTCCACTTCCAACACGGCGGCGCGCCGGTACTCTACGGCCAGGCCATTTTCGGTGATGTTGCTGTTGGAGCCGACGCCGACATACAGCTTTTTACCGTCCGGACTGGCCAGCAGGGCCTTGGTCCAATGATGGTTGATGGTGTCCGGCAGATCGGCCAGCTCTTTACCCGGATCGCTGATGCGCGTTTCGCCCGGCTGATAGGCGTACTGCATGATATTGCCGGTGTTGGCCACATACAGGGTGTTGCCAATCAGCTGAACGCCGAACGGAGAATCGAGCCCCTCGAGGAAGACATGCTTTTCCCAACTGCCGTCGGCGGTTGGGCGCAGCAGGGTGATGCGGTTACCGCCTTTTCCCCCTTTACCTGACTTGCCCTTAACCAATCCGGCGATCAGCTGCTTGGGCGTGCTGACCGCTTCGGTGCCCGGCCCGTTGGCCTCCACCACCAAAACATCGCCGTTGGGCAGGGTAAGCAACTGACGCGGGTGCAGCAAACCGTCTGCCACCTTGTCAATTTTCAAGCCTTCGGCGACTTTTGGCATCTGGTTTTGCTGCCAGCCCACGCCCTTTGGCACCTGCATCGGCGGCATCAGGAAGTCTTGCGCCGCCGGCAACGCCGGATCCGGCCCCATTTGTTGTTCCGGCGAAATGACGGCGCTGTTATCGCAGCCGACCAGCGCCAACACGGCCGAAAGCGCAATCGCAATGGATGATAGCTTCATGAAAACCTCCTTATTTTGCGCGGGCGCTCACGGCCAGCAGAATGTTGGCGAAGCTCAGCAGCGCGACCACGATCGCAGACAGCACCAGGCCTTGCGGCACCACGGCATACGCATCCCGGCTATGCACGAAAGCGTTGATAATGGCAAGAACGATGGCCAACAGATTCAGCCAGAAATGGAGCTTGACCGATGAGCCCTGTAGCCGGCCGCTGCCGAACCACACCTGCACCAGGTTAATCAGCCGGGGAATAATGGCAAAAATCAGGCCGATGGCGATCAGCCAACTGGCACCATTGACCCATTGAATATTCGCCGTGCAGGCATAGATGATGTCGAAAATGAGCGCCGCGGTAAAAAATCCGTAGGGTATCGGATTGAGCCATTCATAGACGGCCACCGCGGCCGCTGAAGGCCTTGCTGTCGTTTGCGTGGTCATACGGTTATCTCCATGAAAAATGATAGATAAAAAAGGCGTTGGCCCCTTAAAGCTTTGTTCAGATTCACCGATTTGAACAATTTTGATTCTCATTTTTAGCATGCGATGTTAAAACCGAAACCGTCACTACGGCATTATCAATGGCTTAGCCACATCTGGAGGAAGGGCATGAGTGTAGAGCGCGTTCAGCGATTTCTGGCCGAGCACGCGCCGGAAACGGCGGTGACGGTGCTGGCAAAGAACACCGCGACGGTAGCGCTGGCGGCGGAAGCCTTTGGCGTGGAGGGCGGGCAGATAGCCAAGACGCTTTCGTTTCGCGTGAACGACGGCGTGGTGTTGTTGGTGATGGCGGGAACCGCCAGAATCGATAACAAGAAGTACAAGCAATTTTTTGGCGTAAAGGCACGCATGCTGCCGGCGGAGGAGGTGGAGGCGCTGACCGGCTATCCGCCCGGCGGCGTTTGCCCCTTTGCCGCTCCGGCAACGGTGAGAGTTTACTGCGATCGCAGCCTGTGCAGCTACAGTGAAGTGCTTCCGGCAGGCGGCAGCGATAACTCAGGCGTGAGAATTGCGCCGCAGCGGCTGGCCGGCATCACCGGAGCAGAATGGATTGACGTGACGGGGTAACTTTAAGTGACGATGTCACAATTGTGTTATGTTAAATCCAATGCGTTACCTCGTGATTAATATGCTGTTTTAACTGGAAAAATCACTAGTCCATCGGATTGTGGCAAACTGCCTCGATATTGTGGCCATCCGGGGCGATCACAAATGCCGCATAGTAGTGGGCATGGTAATTGGGCCGTAAACCGGGCGCGCCATTGTCTTTGCCGCCGGCTTTTAGCGCGGCGTGGTAGAACGCATCGACCTGCTCACGGCTGCTTGCGACAAATGCCAGGTGTAGGTGTGCCGGCTTTTCGTCGGTTTGAAACAGGCACAATGACACATTACCCCGATCGGGACAAAGTTCGACGCCATAGCCGGGCTCGCCTTCGGCAACGATCTTTACGCCCAGCGGCGCCAGCGCATTGAGGAAAAACGCTTTGCTGAGGGCAAAGTCGCTGACGCCAAATTTCACATGATCAAACATGGAGAGGCTCCTGGAGCATGGAGGAATATTCCCATTCAGTATAGCCAACGCCGTAGTGGGCGCCGAAAGTGATGAAACGCGCGCCAATGCGCATTTAGCGTGCAAATACTGCCCGCTTATATGACGCGTTTGGGAGAAATCTGCAGTATTGTAGCCGCCACGTTTTATCAGATTTCACGTAGCGCGATCAAAAAAGCAGGGGATTTTTGGCCAATATCGGCAGGTATGCGCCATTGGAAACCATGCCCGGTCATCATTATTGGAGTGGAAAATGTCAGCGCGCATCATCACGATCCCAACGATTGATATATTGCTGGAGGTTGAAAGTCTGCCGGCGTTGGATAGCTTGAATGACAGGATGCGTGACATGGGATATACGCCGCGTGGCGAGAACGGCATTGCCGGCAGGCGTTACGACATCAAGGGAAACGGCAAACGCACGCATCACGTGCATGCATTTATTGCGGGAAGTGAACAGGCGATCGGGCATTTGGCGTTCAGAGATTATCTGCGCAAGCATCATGGTGTTGCTCAGCAATACGCGGCAATCAAATACCAGGCAGCAGAAGACTGCCGGCAAAACCCAGCGGCTTATGGCCGGTTGAAAAACTAATTTATTCAACGGCACGAGCAGTTGGCGCTGGCCTGGTTGGCCACAGAAGAAACCCCATGAATCAGGCCTGGACGCATAATCTACATACCCGCACTTAGGTGCGCATAATGTATATTATGTTAAATTTAATCACTGGAGACGTACCGGGTTTAGCCCTGCACATTATCTCCCGCCTCACCTTCAACGCTATCCATCCCTCTGACATCCCGTTTTACCGCCAGGCTTACTGCCACTAGGCCGCTTTTAAATGCAATCACTCATCAGTCGGCGTGCCTTGATGAAACCGCATTTGCCAACCTGCCTTGGCTGTCAGAAGCCAAATCGATGAACGTTCGGTGCAACGAACGGCGTGGCCCTGCGCATCACGCTGAAAACTTTTATACGTCAGCAACACGGCGCCTTTGCTGATTTGCGCCAGCTTAAAACCTTCGGCAAAAATCTGCGGATGTTCAGTTTCCATTTCCAGCGCCGCAACGGTTTGGCGTTTGTCATAACGCAGCCCTGAACGACCAATCTCTTCAAAGTCTTCATGCAGCAATGCCGCGACGCGCCGCGGATCGCGGCGCACCATTGGCCGATGCAGTTCAACTTCAAGCATCTGGATTAGATTCAGCAACTCTGCAAAACAGGTCAAAATGCCCTCTTTTTTGATCGCGCTACGTAAAATCTGGAGACAAGAAACTCACACAGGGTCAGATTTGAGTTGATGTGACTCCTGCCATAACGGTTGAAAATCAAACCTGACATTGCTTATTTTAAACCATTACTATAAATTAAACGTAATATCAATTTTTTGGCGAATGGAATCATGCCCGATCGGTCACTACTCTTTTTTTATGGTTTAGTCTTTGTTGCATTAATTTATTTTATTGTGAAGTTCAAGAAGGAAATAAAAAGCAAAGATGGGTTGATAAATATAGCTTCCTCTCTAGTTATCGGCATTGTTATAATTTTCTTATTAAATTCAGACCTTTCTGGCACTAGCATTCTGATTGCCATATTTTCTTTTATTGCAGCAGGCTTTTTTTCTTTATGTGTTGCCATCTTAATCAAGGATGTATACTCAACGAAAAAGTATATATTAGCTGCCATAAAGCGAATAAAAACGGAAAACTCAATTGATTTCAAAGAAATGCCAAAATTCAAAAGCGACATTTTTTGCTATAAAAAATCTTGGTATGCCGTCTACTCACCCTCTCTAAATTCACTTGAGATAGGTGTTAATGCGTTTGATGACCTACCTGTCATTGGTAAAAAATTCACCGTGCGAACGTTATCTAAACGCGCAGTTACATTCGTTCCGGAAGCAATCCCTAATGAAATCAATGATGATACTGAACTATTCGGCCAGCTGGTAATGTTCTGTGAAATATCTGCAAAAAATCAGATTTTGGCAGAAAATTATATTGAAGCCATAAAAAATGGCTCAGCTACACCCTGGCTTATCTCAGTGCCAGATGAAACGCCATAATTTTTGCATGGCGGAAATGTTATCCGCCATGAGCTCAATCAGCGATCTGAATTCTGTCTTGCTTCACATGCGACCGCCGAACCCGCAGCTCCCCATGCCGCCAGGCGCCGTCTGCCGTGGCGCGATTGTCGATCAGGCGATTCAAGGCTTCTTCAACCAGCCGGTCGATGCGTTGGCTATAGCTGGTCAACGCCCAATTGGCTGAGCCGGCCTCATCGATATCGTCGAAGCCCACCACGGCCATCGCGGACGACGGCGCCGTTTGCCTGAGCGCTTCGAGCGCCCCCAGCGCCAGCACGTCGTTCTCGCAGAACAGCGCCTCAATCCGCTCGCTTTCCGGCGTTGCCTGCAGGTATTCGCTCATCAGCTGGAAACCGCGTTGGCGATCGTAGTGGCCGGCGGTGAGCACCCGATCCAGCCGAAAGCCGGCGGCCATCAGCCTGTCGCGGTAGCCTTCCATGCGCAGCAAATGGCTGCTTTGCGTGTCCGGCCCCTTCATGTAACCAAAGCGCCGATGCCCTTGTTCTATCAGCAGCGCAGCGATCTCTTCGCCGGCGCGGTAGCCGTCGATATTGACCACATCAATGTGTTCGCTTTCCGTATTGCGACATACCTGCACCAGCGGGATCTGATGCAGATCTTGCGCGATCGCCGCCCACTCTTTGGTTAACACCGTCGCCAGGAACAAAATGCCATCGACCTGCAGCTGATCGGCCATCGCCATCACCGCCCGGTAGTTTTCCCCCGCAGTGATGTTCAGAAGCAGCGCCATATAACCGCGAGTTTGCAGCTGTTTGGTGACCATATCGAGCATCATCATCGAATGCGGGTTCTTCATCTCGTCGATGGCCACGCCAATGATGTGCGTGCGTTTTTGCGACAGGCTGCGCGCCAGTAGGTTTGGCCGATAGCCCAGCTCGGCCGCCGCCGCCAACACGCTATCACGCGCGCTGTCCGAGATCGACGCACCGGGCGTAAAGGCTCGCGATACCGTCCATTTAGAGACGCCTGCCTTTTCGGCGACGTCGCTGGCGGTGGCTTTGTGGTGTTTTTTCATGGTTGCGTCGATCCCTGCTTCGGTGAAGTTAAACTATACCCTGCTCGCTCAGATCCCCTAAGCGCCTGCCGGCATATCAGCTGCAATTATGTATCGCTTTTGCACCCGATTGCAATTTGCTGTGCAACCGGGTGCAAAAAGTAAAGAGTTTGTGATCGTCCGCGCTATTTTCACCTTTCCCCTGTTGACCAAATTTTATCCATGGCCGACATTCACGGTGGCATTCAGAGACTCATCGCCGTTTTTTCTTCTGATTTGCACCCGGTTGCAGAAACGCTGTTTTTACATAACACCTCTCTTCTCAACAGGATACCGTAATGAAAAAAACCAGACTGCTGTTGATGTTAGCCTGCTCGCTGTTTGTCGTGACCGCTCAGGCCAAGAGCTATCAGGTCGGCGTGGCGCTGGCCAATTTCGATCTCAACTTTGTCTCCATCCTGCGCAGCCAAATGGCGCGAGAACTGGCTGCGCAACAGCTGCAAGGCCAGTTCGTCGATGCCAAAGGCGATGTCGCCCTGCAGGTGCAGCAGGTAGACGATCTGATTAATCAGGGCGTGGACGCCATTATCCTCAACCCGGTTGATACGCAAGGCGTCCAGCCGATGATAGCGGCCGCCAAACGCGCCGCTATCCCCCTTATCTTCGTCAACCGCAAACCCGAAGTGCCGCTGAGCGGCGCGACGGCCTACGTCGGCTCCGATTCGGCGCTCAGCGGCCGCCTGCAGATGGAGGCCCTGGCGAAAAAAATGAATTACCGCGGCAACGTGGCGATCCTGATGGGCGCCCTCTCCAACGAAGAAACCCGCGAACGCACCCGCGCGGTGGAGGCGGTGATCGCCAAACACAAAGACCTGAACGTGGTAGAGAAACAGACCGCCAAATGGCAGCGCAATGAAGCGGTCGACGTGGTCTCCGGCTGGTTGCTGAACGGCGTACCGATCGATGCGATCGCCGCCAACAACGATGAGATGGCCATCGGCGCGATCATGGCGCTGAAGCAGGCCAAAAAGAACGGCGTACTGGTTGCCGGTATCGACGGCACGCCCGACGGCCTGCAATTTATCAAAAATGGCGACCTGGCGGTGACCATTTTCCAGGATGCCAAAGCCCAGGCGATCGGCGCGGTGCAAGTGACCCGAGCGATGTTGGATCGCGCCAAAACCGAGTCTTACAACTGGGTGCCTTATGCCACCGTGACGCGAGAAAACTACCCGCAATTTGCACAGATGAACCAGAAATAAACCGTTGCCACTCTCTTTTCAACCCATTTTGCACCCGAGTGCAATACCACAATATCAGGAGTCAGCATGTTAAATGGTGAAAGAAGCATCCCTCGCCCGCTGCGTTGGGCGATGATCGGCGGCGGCCGCCTCAGCCAGGTGGGCTACAAGCATCGTTCCGGCGCACTGCGCGACAATACCGCCTATCGGCTGGTTGCCGGCGCTTTTGATATCGACGCGGCGCGCGGACGTGAGTTTGGCGTCAATCTCGGTGTGCCCGCCGAACGCTGCTATGACGACTATCAACAGCTGCTGAAACAAGAGGCCAACCGCGAAGATGGCGTTGAGGTGGTGACCATCGCCACCCCTAACGGCACCCACTATGAAATTACGCGCGCCGCGCTGAATGCCGGCCTGCATGTCATCTGCGAAAAGCCGCTGTTCTTTACCACGGCGGAGGCAAGAGAAATCAAGGCGCTGGCGGCGGAGAAAGGCCTGATCGTCGGGGTGACCTACGGCTTCTCCGGGCATCCGCTGCTGATGCAGATGCGCGCCATGATCGCGAACGGCGACATCGGCGAAATACGCATGGTCGAATTGCAGTACACCCATGGCTTCAACGCCAATGAAAGCGCGGACACGTTCGAGGCGCAAAAGTGGCGCGTCGATCCGAAAATCGCCGGCCCCTCCTTTGTGCTGGGCGACATCTCTACCCACACCTTCTACATCTCACAGCTGGTCATGCCCGACATGAAAATAGCCTCCCTGCTGTGCGATCGTCAGAGCTTTATCCCTTCCCGCGCCCCGCTGGAAGACAATGCCATGGTGCTGATGCACTACGAAAACGGCGCCGTCGGGCGCATGTGGGCCTCCGCCATCAACGCGGGCGCGATGGACAGCCAAAGCATCCGCGTGGTGGGCTCACGCGCCAGCCTGCAATGGAGTGATTCCACACCCGGCGAATTACGCTATGAGATCCAGGGGCGGCCCAGCCAGACGCTGCACCACGGCATGCCCTATCTGGACGACAGCGCGCTGGCCGAGGAACGGCTCGGCGCATTGCATACCGAAGGGCTGGCCGAATCCTGGGCCAATATTTACCTCAAGTTCGCCATCGCCATCAGCGCCAGTCAGCGCGGCGATCGGCAGACGCTGGCCGCGCTGATCTATCCGGATATCGATGCCGGATTGGAAGGCGTGCGCTGGATTGAGAACTGTGTTCGTTCCGCCGACAACGGCGCCACCTGGGTTAATTACCAATAAGGAAAGCACCATGAAACTTTCGTTCTGTACCGACTGCCTGAGCCATTTACCCTTCGAGCCGATGCTGGATCGGCTGCTGGAGCTGGGGGTGCGCGGTGTGGAGATGACCACCGGCGGTTGGTCCCCGGCGCCCCATCTGGATACCGAGGAACTGCTGGTCAACCCCGACAAACGCCGGCGGCTGCAGCAAGCGCTGGCCAGCCGCGGCATGGAGATCGCCGCGCTCAATGTCTCCGGCAATCCGCTCGATCCGGGCGAGCTGGGGCAGCGTCATCTGCGCCAAACCGACAATACGCTGGAGCTGGCCGGCCTGCTGGGAGTGAAGAAGATCGTGATGATGAGCGGCCTGCCGCCGGCCAGCCCGCATGACACCATCCCCAACTGGATCACCTATACCGTCAGCTGGCCGCCTACGGTGAAAAACTGTCTGGACTATCAATGGAATGAGGTGGCGATCCCCTATTGGCAGGCGCTGGTCGCCCGAGCCAAAGCGTGCGGCGTCGAGCGCTTTGCGCTGGAAAACTTCAGCGCCATGCTGGTGTGGAACCCGGAAACGCTGTTCCGGCTGCGCGAGGCCGTTGGCCCAATGGTGGGCCTGAACCTCGATCCCAGCCACTTGATCTGGATGGGGGCGGATCCCATCGCGGTGGCTCGCGCCCTCGGCCCCGCTATTCACCATGTACACGGCAAGGACGTGCGCCTGGAGCGCGGCGTCGTCGAGATCAACGGGCTGCTGGAGACCAAACCGATAGACGAGGTGGCCGGCCGGGCCTGGAACTATGTCGCCGTCGGCTGCGGCCGGGATCTGCAGTGGTGGAAGGAATTCTTCTCGGTGGTGCGCATGATGGGTTACAACGACTGGGTGTCGCTGGAGATGGAAGACTTGACCATGTCGGTCGATGCCGGCATCGCCTCTTCCGTTCAAGCGCTGCAGCAGACGATCAGCAGGTAACACCGGGCGCAGCGGTTGCGGTCGCTGCGCCTTTTCTGGATGAGGCCAGCTCAAAGCTGGCCTCGGGAACTGATATGAAAACTATTATTTTACAGAGCAGGTCAAATCTTCATTGAGTGTGAAGACTCTATCCTTATCAATCTCTTCAGTTTTATCACTGCACGGAATGTATTTTGTTGTGAAAGGATTATAAAAGCCAACTTGAATCATTGAGTGTTCTTTAATCGATGTTGCCTTCCAGTAATCGGTACTTACTGAGAACAATCGTTTTTCATGGGGGTTTAGATATCCTAAGACAGAATCTGAAGAAAAGTTATTGGTCTTATCCACTGAAAAAGCCGGATAAACTTTTTTCTTTGAATTATTTTCTACCGTATAGATATGTGGTGCATCAGGTTTGTAGTTGCCTTCTGTTTTAATGCAATTCCCAGTGATTCTCCAGCCATGATGTGATGTAACAATCATTGAATAGTTACACCCTTGACTATTTCCATGGAGGGATGATGGCACTGACTTTTCAGCAATGCGAGTACCATTTTCATCTTCGACGGAGATTAAAATACTTTCCTGTGGAGAGACAGGATTTCGTGCATCATAGAATCTTGTGTCTTTGCCCTCTTTGACAACCGTCTGTCCATACTTTAGCTGATAGTGCAAACCATCTGGGTTTTCCAGGTTAAAACTGTCAGCGATAGCTACACTTGAAAAAGAGCCAAAAATAGCGATTGGCAGAAAAATATTTAATTTCATTTAAGCCCCACTCTAAATTAAATTTAACCCACACAGTTAATTTCGGACTTAACTAGCCCATTGAGAATGATCTCAACGAAAATCTCATTTAAACATTAGCTGCCATTATTGATGCCTACAACTTTATTTAAAATAAAAACGATTTTAATCGAAATAAAAAACAAACAAATTTATAAAAATTAGTTAATTTCACCGCGTAGCGGCCAGCAACATTCCGAGGTACGACGAGGTTTTCGATAATTTCCCGCAGATTGCGGAGAGGGAGCCGATGCGGCTAAGGGCGTTTATCCGCAAGCACCGCGACAGGCTTGCCTACTGAACCTCGCAAGGCTCGCCGGCCAAAACCGGCGTACCCTCCTTTTCCCTACCCCCACGCCATTACAACATCCACTCGATCGGCAGCCAGCCGGCCACGGTGAGAACGATGCGTTTTACCCAGCCGGCGCCGGGTTCTTGCTGGTGCACCTCGGTGTGGCCGTCTTCGAAGGCTTCGTTCCACACCATTTTGCCCTTGGGCGTCAATGTCGGCCGGTAGGCGGCATACTCGAGCGGGCCATCAAACAGTTGGCGGGTGTCGGCCGCCAGCGTCGGGCTGTCGATCAAAAAGCCCATTTCGCAGTTCAGGTGCGCCGAGCGCGGATCGAAATTGAACGAACCGATAAACACCCGTTTGTCATCGATGGCGAAGGTTTTCGCGTGCAGCGCCGCGCCGGACAGCCCCAGCGGTTTGAGCTCCTTGCGCCCCGTCGGTTGGCCAGCTCGCAATTTCAGCTCGAACAGCTCCACCCCCGCCTGCAGCAGATCGCGGCGGTATTTGGCGTAACCGGCATGGACCACCAGCACGTCGGTGGTGTTCATCGCGTTGGTCAGCACACGGATGGATTTTCCCTGTTTGGCAAGCGATTCAAAAAAGCTCGCCCCTTCCCGGCCCGGCACGAAATAGGCGGAAACCAGCTCCAACTGCTGGTTGACGCCGCCGATGATCTTGCTGAGCTGCGTCACCATCAAACGATCGCGCGAAGCCTTACCCAACCCTTTCGCCGGATCGTCGGCCACCAGCTCGACCTGGGTGAATTCCGGCTGCACGGCGCCATCGCGAAAGCGCACCGCACTGGTTTCCAGCTGCACCGCCAGTTTGCGGGCCCGGTCACTGCTTTCGGTCGCGGTGGCCTGCGTCAGGAAAGCAGAAAGATTGCCTTTGCCTCGGATAATTTGCTCAACGCCAAACACCGAGGCGCTGTTCCAGTAGCGATCGAAGACCTCGGCGGTTTCCGCCACCACGTTACCGACGCTCAACACGTCGAGATCGAGGAAATAGTTTTCGTCGCCGACCTGGAAATACTCGTCGCCGATGTTGCGGCCACCGATGATCGCCACAGCGCCATCGACGATATAAGACTTGTTATGCATGCGCCGGTTCATGCGCATAAAGTCAAAGGCGTAGCCGGCCAACTTCGGCGTGCGCACGGTTGATGGGTTGAACAGACGGATCTCGACGTTTTCCTGGGCGTTCAGCGCCGCCAGGGTCTCGTCCATGGCGACGCCGTTATCGTCCAAGAGCAGCCGCACGCGCACGCCGCGCTGGGCGGCGTCATACAGGGTTTTCAGCAGGATCTGCCCGGAGGTGTCGTTATGCCAGATGTAATACTGGGCGTCGATCGACCTTTCCGCCATTCGCGCCAGCGCCAGGCGGCTGGCGAATGCATCGTGGCCGCTGACCAGCGGCACCACGCCGCTCAGGCCCGGATGCGCCGCCATCAGTTCGGCGGCCCGCGCCGGCAATAGCGCGGCAGGATCCGCCGGCAACGCCGCCTGCGGTGAACGTTGGGAAATATCCGGCAAACGAAAGAGGACTCTTGCCGCAATAATGGCGATCGTCACGGCGAGAATCAGATACACGACAATTTTTATCACGGGACGCGGCCTCGGAAGTTGACTGCTTTGCTTTATACGTCATTAGGTTGCTTCAATCTATAGGAGAAGCGCGCTATGCCATAAGGCTATAGCGTAAAGCGCGAAGGCGAAACGCCAAACAGTTTTTTGAACGCCACCGAATAGGCGCTGTGACTCTCGTAACCGCTTTCGAAGGCGGCGTGGATGATCGAGTTGCCGGCCAGCAGCAGCGGAATGGACGACAACAGCCGCAGGCGTTGTTTCCACTGGCCGAAGGTGATGCCGGTTTGTTGGCTGAAGTGGCGTTGAAAGGTCTTTACGCTGATCGACAGTGAATCGGCCCAGGCCTCAATACCGCGTTCGTCGGCCGGTGTGATGACCAACTGCCGGCAAATTTCGGCCATTCTCGCCTCTACCGGCCAAGGCAGATGCAGCGCCAGCTGCGGCTGCAGGCTCAGCTCCTCCAGGAACAACGCTCTGAGCAGCGCATTGCGTTTGGTCTCCGCCCCTTCAGGCGCCAGCGTCGCCAACTGGGCGATCAGTTCTCGCAACAGCGGTGAAACCTGTAATACGCCGTCGCGCAGCGGCAAACGCGCGGCGGTGATTTCATCGACCAAAATCCCGTAAACGCAGATGTTGCTCTGCATGACGATCTGATGTTCTACCCCCGGCCGCAACCAAACCGCGGTGGTGGGCGGCACGATCCAGCGACCGCTGCTCGCCTCGACCGCCATAACGCCCTGTTGCGAATAGAGCAAATGACAGCGTTTATGCGAGTGGTAAGGAATGACGAAGCCCGCCGGATAGTGTTTCACCAGCCCCGTCACCTCGAACGAGGAGTTTTCGTGGCTGCTGAGGTCAATGCGTTTCGTTTCGGCGTTGTCGACTTCGAATCCCATGATCGTTTGTCCCTTTTGATAACGCGAATGTCTTTTATTTGATAGAGGGAGCGCATGATCCTCCATATAGTGACGTTCTCGCAAGCCACACCAGGGGCCTTATGCGAAGAAACTCACTATTTACACCAAAATTTCATCGTTCTGCGTAAAACGGAGGCGATGACGTTGCGCATGCGCTGCGCGATGGCGGCTCGTTGCGGGGGCGACGCGGCCGAAAGTGATGGAGAGGGAAAGCGCGGTGGCATAATCAGGAGGTGTACGCATCAATCAGCAGGTAGCTCGGCCTGGGGGACGGCTTACTGCTGAAGGGATAGGGAGAGCGCCTAGGCTCTCCTCCATCCAACGTTGTTATCTCATCAACGGGCCAACTCGGCGCCGTCCAGCTCGGAAATCGCCAGACAAATCACTTCCGTGATGGCCTGTACCGTATAAGCGGTATTGGCAGGAATGATCAACATCTCATGGGGTTGCAACGTCTGATCGTCAACCTTCAGTTCACCGCTCAGCACCATCAGTTTCACCCAGCCCGGATGAAAACGCGCCGGTTGCCGGCTGCCCGCATCCAGCTTCAGCAACGCCGTATGGCCAGGCGTCTCCCGTTTCAAAATGTGAAAGTGTACCCCATCGTAAGGCATGTTTTCGTAATGCAGTGACGCCAGTGTTCTCTTATGCATGGTAAGTGTCCTCGTGACCGGTGAGTAGCTGCTCCGCCTTCGGTCGCCGTAGAAACGATTGGCGGCTGTCCCTACCGAAAGCACAGGCTCGCAGCCTCTTGGCGAACGGATTAACTGTCGTACTTGCAGCGGCCCGATCGACCGCCGTTTCATGCCTAACCTGCCTCAGGCATGCTAATAAATATATAAGAGCCTCGCCGACGGCGCAAAAAACCGCTGCAACGTTGAGCGCATTACGGTGTTAATCCATAGTCGGAAAGATTATCCAGCAGCCCGATCAGTGAATCGCGCCGGGCGGTAGCCGCGAGGAATGGCGGGATTAACGCCGTGCAGCAGCTCGTCGCTGACCAGCCGCCCCAGAGTCGGAGCGCACATCACGGCCGGATGCATCACCGCCACATAGAGACAGGTGGCGCCCAGCGGCCCGAGGATGGGATAACCGTCGCGCGGCCTGGGGCGCAGCCCCACCGAACACGTCTGCAGCTGCAATGGCGCCGAGCCGTGCAGGCGGTTTTGAAGCGCCGATCGCGCGTCCTCTTCCACGTGTTTGACATCGCCGCCAGCGGGATAATCCTCCGCCGCGAGCAGATCGCCATTTTGCGCATGACGCACTTCGATGTCGTCGCCCGCAATCAGCGTGTTCACCGCCTGCGCCGCCGCGTGATAGCGCAACAAAATTGCCGGCGACGCCTCGATCGGCAACGAGAATTCGCTGCCGTCCAGCAGCGCCGAGATCCCCGTACCGCAGGCGAGCACGACCCGTTCGGCGGCGATCGCGCCCTCATCGGTAACGATGCCGGTTATCTGCCCACCGGCTTCGCGCAGAAATCCGCTGACCGCACGTCCCAGAAGCAACTCGCCGCCCAACGCGCCTACCCGTTCGAGCAGCCGCTGTGTCACCTCTTGCGGATCGACCGCGCCATCGCGCGCCGCAAAATAGGCCTGGCTATCGGGCCGCCAGAGCGCCGGCTCCAGCGCCATCACCTCGGCTAAGGACAGACGCCGATTGTCGGGGTTTTGCGTAGCCGGCGCCTGACCATAGCTGAGCGCGCCGGACCAATTCACCCACAATTCCGGGATCTCCTGCGTCAGGCGCATCCAGTCAGCCACGATCTCGCGCCGCAGAAACGCGTCGGGAGCGCCGTCAGGTACGCCTTCGCTGATCCAGCCGAACGAGCTGCCTGTGGCCCCCGCTGCGGGATACGCCTGCTCAACGACGATAACGCGCTGCCCCTGACGCGCAAGATGATAGGCGATCGATGCCCCGACAATCCCGGCGCCCACGATAATAATGCGTGATGATGTTCCATTCATTAATGATGCCCGTGCCTCATTTCAAATGTTGTCGCCAAAGCAGCCATGCCGCCAGACAGGCTACCCCGCCGCCGCAGGCCAGCACGGCGTAAGACGCGCCCCAACTGTGGGTGGTATCCATCACCACGCCAAAGGATAACGGGGCGAACGAACCGATGCCGAACCCCAGCAACGATCGCCAGCCCATCACGCTGCCAAGCTGTTGCGGCGGCACGTTGTCCGCCATCGCAGCCGACAGCACCCCGGAGTCGCCGAGGATGAAGAAACTGCCGATGCTGACGAGCAGCAGCGTCCAGCCCGGCCCCCAGTTCGCCGACCATCCCATCAACAGCGAACCCAATGCGCCGGCGGCGCCCATAAACATCAGCACCGACGCGCGATTGAAATAGTCCGAAACGGTGCCGACAATCAATGTAGCCACCATGCCCGCCAGGTGGATCACCGCCGCGACGATCAATCCGGCGCTAAGCGGATCCAGAGAGAAGCCGCTCAACGCCTCGCTGACCAGGCTGGGTGCCCAGGCCCAGTTGCCGAGCAGCTCCCAGCTGTGGGCGATATACCCGATCAGCAACAGCAGGGTCGCATCGGTGATAGCATAGCTTTCACATTTCGTCTTCCTCCCCAGCGTGCGCGGTTGCGGTTCCCGATAACCGACCAGGGCCAACGATCCCGCCAGCGCTCCCAGTAACGCACCGGCGGCGCACAGAGAAAACGCCACGCCGGCGCCCCAGCGCGTGGCGCTCCAACCGGCGATGAAAACCGACAGAAAATACCCCAGCGAACTGGCCGCCAGCACCATGCCGATGGCATAACCGCGCCGCGCCGGACCGTTCATCCCCATCGCCAACAGCAGCGCCGGCGTATAAGCCCCGCCCTGCGTCAAACCGACGAAGGCCATCAACACCAACGCGCCGAGATAAGAATGGGCAAATACGGCGAACAGCATCAACGCAGCGGCGCCCAGCCAGGAGAACAGCAGATAAACCCGGCGGGCGCCCAACGAATCACACCACCAGGAGGCCACCAGCAACGCCAGGGCGTTGGTCAGGCTGAACACCGTCTGCACCGTGCCGGCCGAAGCGGCGTCGAGCTGCCACTCGCTCCTGATGGTCGGCAGCGCGCCGGCGAACATCATGGTGCCCAGGCAGAGGCCGGCCCGGCTTACGCAAAGCAGAAAGAAAGCTCGCATCTCAGCGCCGCCTCCCTGTCCATCGATGGGTGAGGATGACTCGACTAACACGGGCGACAGGCGGGGAAAACGTCAGCATGACACACTCACAGACAAGGGAGAATGCGCCATAATAATGAGCAAAATCAATGGCCGACAAACGATCTTTTCTCCCTCATTTGGTTGAGCTAAACTCAACCTATGAAGCGACTTTATTCCCTGCCGCACCTGCCCGCTTTCGAAGCCGCCGCCCGTCTTGGCAGCTTCAGCGCCGCTGCGGATGAGCTGTTTCTCACCACCGGCGCGGTCAGCCGCCATATTCGCAGTCTCGAAGCACAGCTGGGGATCACGCTGTTTTATCGCGCGCACAAGTCCGTGCGGCTGACGCCGGCCGGTGAGAATTTTTCGCGCACCGCGTCTCGGGTGATAAGCGAATTGTTTGCGGCGGAAAGCGCGTTGAAAGCGAGCGCCGGCCGGCAGCGGCTGGTAGTGCACAGCCTGCCGACGTTTACCATGCACTGGCTGATGCCAAAGCTGGCGGCATTCAATGAGATACATCCGGGGATCGCGGTTGATATCACCACCAGCACCGGCGCCGTCGATCGCAATACGCCGTTTGACGTGGCGATCCGGCGCGATCCCGCGCACTTCTCCGGGCTGAAGGCGATCCCTTTCCTGCAGGAAGACAGCCTGCTGGTCTGCAGCCAGAGCTATTTGCGCGCCATGCCGGTCAGTGCGCCCGCCAGGCTGGCCGGGCATACCGCCATCCGCATTCGCGCCCGGGAAGATTTATGGCACAGCTGGCTGAATACCTACCCGACGGCGCTGGACGCCTCACCGCCGCCGCTCACGCTCGACCATACCTTCGCCGCCATTCAGGCGGCCGAAGACGGCCTGGGGCTGGCCGTCGTACCTTACCTGTTCTGCGCCAAACATCTGTCGTCCGGTCGGCTGGTGTCGCCTTTCCCGGCGTTGACTATCCGAACCGGCGTTTACTCCCTGCTGTTGCGCGATCGGGACGATGAGATCGTGAGAAAATTCGCCGCCTGGCTGCAGACGTTCCAGGCCTAAGCGCCGTATTGGAAACGCACCGCGCTAACGGTATTCTCAGGCGTGGAGCGTCAGCCCTTTTATCGCCTTATCCACCGCTTTCTTCGGCCCGCGCAGCGCCAGGCCGACCAAATCCAGGTTGTCCGCGTTTTCAGCGAGAAAAACCTGCCGGTTGGCTTCATCGTGCCCGGTCGAGAACATGGCGTGCACATAGGGGATCAGCGTCAATTCCCGTTCCAGCCCTTTACGATGCGCATTTTGCAGGCCCGGCAGGTCCGCGGCGAAAATCAGCATCGGCTGCCCGGAAATGCCGCCGTAGCGTCTGCCTTCCGCATCCACGTAACATTCGCCGATAATCTCCGGGGCCGCAGCGGCGATCCCCGTCGCCAGAAAGGCCACCACGTTCAGCCGCTGCCAGGTTTGCAGATCGTCACGCACGATAAACGCTATCTTGGTATCAAACATGTTTCGCTTTACTCCGTTGTGCTCTTAAAAGCGCATCATCGGCGATGAGCGAGTCAGCGGTATAGAACGTTTGTGCACTGGCGTTGATAGGCCGCCGGCGATAAACGGTAGGCGCGCCGGAACCAGCGGCCCAAATGACTCTGGTCGGCAAAGCCTACCTGCATGGCTACCTGCGCCGGCTCTTCCCCCTGTGCCAGTAACAGTCGCGCGGCACGCAGCCTCAGCCGGATCAGGTAAGCATGCGGCGACTGGCCGAAAGCGCGGGTGAATTGGCGAGTCAGACGGAAACGATCCAGGCCGCACTGAAGCGCAAGCTCCTCCAGACTGGGATTATCCGCCATGTGCTCGTGCAAGTAGTCCCGTAAACGATTCATCTCAATCAAAGCGTCATCGCTTTGGGACGTTGGCCTGACGCGTATATGCCGCGCCAAAAGCGTCAGCAGTTGGTCCAGGCTTTGATCGCGCGCCAGCCGGCCTTCCCTCTGATGCAACGCAAAAAAAGCCTGCTGTATCGCGGTCGCCAGCATCGGATCGTCGGTCAACGTACTGTGGAAAGCGCCCTCCAGCACTGAAGCGTCCCCCAATCCGCGGCGCTGCATCGCGTCGGAGACCCAGCGCTGCGGCAGATAAAGCATCGCATAGGTAAACCCTTCGGCCTGCGGCGCATGACCATCGTGCACCGCGCCCGGCTCGATCAGCATGGCGCGCCCCGGCCGGCTGGTATGCAGCGAACGGTGGCAATTGAAACGCTGCAAGCCCTGCTGCGTGACGCCCACCAGCATTTCATCATGATCGTGAGGATCGTAGGCATGCCCCTGAAAGTGGGCGTTGACGCTCTCAATACCCGTTTCGTCATCGCGCCGCAGTTCGAGCCAGTCGGTATGTTGATGATTTGACGCCATGCAATAAATCCGGAGTTCTGCTCACAGGAAAAGAAAAAACAGCTTACCCTGAGACCGCCACCGTTGCACGCTCACAGCTCGCAGATGGCATAAGTGCCCTTTCCGGCCGATTTCGCCTGATACATCGCGCCGTCGGCGCGGGTCAGCAGCATCTCCTCCGTCACATCGCCGCGTGGGGAAATGGCCGCGCCGATGCTGGCGGAAAGCCGTACCTTCTGCGGCCCGATCTGCGTAATTTTGGCCAGTTGCGCCAACACGTTTTCGCAAAACTCGCTGACTTCGCGCCGCGGATCCGTCAACGGCCACAGGATCACCGTGAACTCGTCACCGGCCAGGCGCGAGACGCTGTGGTGCTCGCCGGCGCAGGCGCTGAGCAATGTGGCGAATGTCTTCAGGATCGCGTCGCCGAAGTCATGACCATAGCTGTCGTTAAGGGTTTTGAACCCGTCGAGATCGATAAACAACAGCGCCATCTGCCGCTGATGGCAACAGGCCTGCAGCGTGCCCGACAGCCGGCGCAGAAACGCGCGGCGATTGGTCAATCCGGTCAGCATGTCGTGGGTTGCGTCATATTCCAGCCGCTGCTGCAGCCGCTTCAACTCGGTAATGTCCATCGACAGAATGTAAAACCCCTGCGCTTCACACGGCACCAGCGTGGTGTGGATCATCAGCAATCCCTTCTGGGTCTGGAGCTCATTCTCGAAACTCACCATTTCGCCCGCGAGGGCCCGTTCGATCATCGGTTTTGCTATCCGATAAACGCTTTCCCCCATGAAATCGCGCACCGTCATTTCTCTGAGACTGGACTCCTCCAGCCCGAACCAGGTTTTGTAGGCGCTGTTGGCGAACAGGTAGCGTTCATTGCCGTCGATCTGGCTGATTAAGGCCGGCATGTTGTCGGTAATGGCGCGCAAACGCTCCTTCTCCGCACTGAGCTGACATTCGGCGAGCACCCGGGTTTCAATCTCTTCGTTGAGCTTCTTGACGACCACGTTCAGCTCCCGCGTGCGGATTTCGACGCGTTGTTCCAGCTCGTGTTGCAGAGCGAACAGATCGGCCTCCGCCGCCTTGCGCTCGCTGATATCGACGATAACCGAGATGAAATGGTCCGGCTTGCCGTTAGGCAGCCGGTTTAACGCCACCGTCAGCTGCACCCAGATGATCGAGCCGTCGGCGCGGAAATAACGTTTCTCCAGCGAGTAAGTGCTGATCTCGTTTCTCAGCAGTTGCTGCAGTTTTTCCAGATCGGTGTTGAGATCGAGCGGATAGGTAATGTCCTGAAAGGTGCGATCCATCAGCTCGCGCTCGGAATAGCGCAACATTTCGCAGATGCGCGGATTGACCCGCAGCCAATACCCCTGCAGCGATACCAGCGCCATCCCTACCGCCGCCTGGGCGAAGGTCTGTTCGAACAGGGCTTCCGAGCGTTGCAGATTGGACTTCAGGTTTTCGGTATAGACGTGGCGTTCAATGCTCTGCAAATACTCCTCCACCACGGCGGCGAAATCGTGCAGGTCAGCCAGTTGTTCCGGGGAAAACGGCTGCGGCTGGCTGTCGATAATGCACAGGGTGCCGAGCGGCAACCCGTCGAGCGACAGCAGTGGCTGCCCGACGTAAAAACCGATCCGCGGCCCGCCAATCACCAGCGGATTATCGAAAAAGCGCGGGTCTTTGGCGGTATCGGGCACCACCAGCGCTTCGCGTTGCAAGATAGCATGGCCGCAAAACGAGATATTGCGCGGCGTTTCCCGGGCATCCAGACCGTAACGCGATAAAAACCATTGGCGATCCCGGTCGATCAGCGACACCAGCGCGATGGTCACGCCGAAGTATTTCGCCGCCAGCCGCGTGATGCGATCCAGTTTTTCCACCGAGTTTGAATCCAGCACGTTCAGCGAATGCAATACCGACAGGCGTTCGGCTTCGTTTTCGGGGAAGCAGGGTTCGAGCATGTTGTCTCCCATTGTGTCACCGACGGACCCGGCATAGCCGGCGTGAGTCCGTTCAGCGTTTCCGTCGGTTAGCGGCAAATATCCTTGTCCATCATAGACTCACTCAGTATCAATCCGATTGCGCATTCTCGCCAGCTTTGCCGGGCGTTGCGTTTGTCACCGCGCTGCGCTACAGTCGTTCACAAGGTGATGGTGTTCCACCTTTCCCAACCGCCGCGTTCGCTCGAACCGGATGATGACGCCTGATATACAACTTCGCTTTATTTTTTAGGCAGGTATGTCAGGAGTCGCTATGAATGAAATCTCACGTTTTACCCCTTTTCTGCCCCAGCCTGATCTCACCGTTCGGGAAATGCCGCTGTACGTTTTCGGCCATAAAAATCCCGACAGCGACAGCATCTGCAGCGCGCTGGTGGTCGCGGACTGGCTCAATCACCTCGGCAAACCGGCCGTCGCTTTCCGCCTTGGCGAACTGACGCCGGAAACCCGCTACATACTGGCCGCCGCCGGCGTACAAGCGCCTCCGCTGCTGAAAGGCGATCTCCGTGACCGTAAAGTCTGGCTGGTCGATTTTACCGACGTCGAACAAGGGCCGGCCTCATTGCCCGACAGCGATGTGGTCGGCGTTATCGACCATCACCGGCTGGGCACATTAATCACTCGCAATCCTCCCGATGTCTGGATTCGCGCCGTCGGCTGTTGCGCCACCGTGATCCTGCAGATCCTGGCGGCGGAAAGGCCGATGCCGCTTTCTTCCGCCCAGGCCACGCTGCTGCTGGGCGCCATTTTGAGCGATACCGTCGCGCTCAGCGCCCCGACCACCACCGAGCAGGATCGGTTGGCCGCCGAACGGTTAGGCGCAATTTCTCATGTCGACTATGACACCTTCACCGCCGGGCTGCTCGCCGCCAAAACCGATCTCTCGGGGCAATCCGCCGCGCAGTTGCTGCACCGCGACGCCAAGAATTACCGCATCCATAGCGTCTCGCTGCTGCTGTCGCAGATAGAAGTGCGGACCATGAGCGACATCGATCCGCTGTTGCCCACACTGCAACAGGCGCTTGAACACACGAAGCAGGAAGCCGGGCTGGAGATGGCCGCGCTATTGGTCACCGATATCACCTGCCGTCGCTCCACCCTGTATTTCTCGCCGAACCGGGTGCTCGACATTCGTCAGGTGTCTCTGCCCGGCATGACGAGCCGGAAAAAAGAGGTTTTACCGTGGTTAACCCGCCAGATCGCCAACGCAGGGAGATAAGTCATGCCGCTCTACCAACATGCTTTACTGCTGGTGCAGGATGAACGCGAAGGCCGGCTGCTGTTGCATCATGCCGAACGCCTCAATCAGCAGATGAATACGCGCATTACCGTGGCGCACATCAGTGCCGACTATGCCGAGCTGGACTACCTCAGCGATTCGCTGACCAAAGATCGCCAGTCCAGCGAGGTGATCGCCGCCAAGGCCATGCTCAGCCGTTTGGTGGAAGACTGCTCAATCCCCCTGGAGGTGCGCGCAATTGTCAGTATCCATCGCTTCAAAGACGTCGAAGCCCTGATTGCCCACGAAGGCGTCGATCTGTTGCTGTTAGGCCATCAGAACCGTCCGTTCGGCGTCTTTTCCTCCTTCGGCTTCGAGTTCATTAACCATTTGTCCATCGACGTGCTGATAAAGCATGTGCCAACTCCCTAGAATGAGGTGACTCCCCATGAGCTATGAGATTGAAAACATAACCGCCAGAGAAATCCTGGATTCGCGCGGCAACCCGACCGTCGAAGTCGAAATGAGCGCGGCGGGCGTCGTGGCCCGGGCTTCGGTCCCCTCCGGCGCCAGCACCGGGTCGCGCGAGGCGGTGGAACACCGCGACGGCGATCCGCACCGTTTCGGCGGCAAAGGCGTACTGGAGGCGGTGCACAGCGTCAAAACGGCGATCAATGAGGCGCTGCGCGGGGTGGATGTGCGCCAACAAGAGGAGATTGACCGCCGGCTGATCGCGCTGGACGGCAGCGAGAACAAGAGCCGATTGGGGGCCAACGCCCTGCTCGGCGTTTCTCTGGCCGCCGCCCGCCTCGCGGCGCAATTGTCGCAGTTGCCGCTGTATCGTTATCTGGGCGGCATCGGCGCCAACCTGCTGCCGGTGCCCTGTATGAATATCATCAACGGCGGCGTGCACGCCCGTTGGCAAGGGGCGGACTTTCAGGAGTTTATGATAGCCCCTCTGGGCGCGCCGTCGCTGCGCGAGGCCGTGCGCTGGGGCAGTGAAGTCTATCAGGCGCTGCGCCAAATCCTGTTGGAACAAGGCCTGTCGGTCGGCGTCGGCGACGAAGGCGGTTTCGCGCCGGCGGTCGCCTCAAACCGCCAACCGCTGGAGCTGATCGTGCACGCTATAGAGAAAGCCGGCTACCGACCGGGCGAAGATATCGCTATCTGCATGGATCCGGCCTCGAGTGAATTCTACGCCGACGGCAAATACCGCCTGCGCAGCGAGAACCTCGAGTTGGACGCAACCCAGATGACGGCCTATTACCAGCGGCTGGTGCAGGATTTCCCCATTGTGCTGATTGAAGATGGCTTGGCCGAGGACGATTGGGCCGGCTGGCGTATTCTGAGCGACGCCCTGGGCGATCAGGTAGAGCTGGTCGGTGACGATCTGTTCGTCACCAACGTGAAATATATCCAGCGCGGGATTGATGAACGGTTGGCTAATGCCGCGCTGATCAAGCTGAACCAGATCGGCACCCTGAGCGAAACCTTCGCCGCCGTGCAGCTTTGTCAGGCGAACGGCTGGGGCGCCTTTATCTCGCACCGCAGCGGCGAAACCGTCGACAGCTTTATCGCCGATATGACGGTTGCGATGCGAGCCGGCCATGTGAAAACCGGCGCGCCGTGCCGCGGCGAGCGCATCGAAAAATACAATCAGCTGATGCGCATCGAGGACCAATTGGGCGCCGCGGCGGTATATGCCGGGCGCTCCGCCTTTAAACGCCGCTAATCTTTGCAGGCCGGCCACGCACCGGCCAACTTTTCATTTTTGACCTGGCATAACCCCGCCACGCCGGATTCCAGCAAGGTAAGTCGGGTCGCCAGCAATGCTTCTCGCTGCTCATTCAGCGTGACCAACATCCGCTCGATTTCCGCCAGACGGGTCTCGACGCCCTGTATCAACCCATCCTCATAAGCGCTGCCCTGCAGCGCCAGCACGCGTTGGATCGCCTGCAGCGAAAAGCCCAGATTCTGGCCAATTTGGATCAGATGCAGCCGTTCCAGCGCGCTTTCGCTATACACCCGATAACCGTTGACGCCGCGCACCGCTTTGGGCAGCAGACCCTGCTGCTCGTAGTAGCGTATCGCCGAGGCGGCCACGCCGGCCCGTTCCGCCAATTCTCCGATCTTCATGCCCTATTGACCTTAAAGTTAACTTTAAACCTAGTATAGCGCCATTCCCCCTGCGACAGGAGCGCAAACCCGATGTTTACTCCACTGACACTGCCCAACGGCAGCCGCCTGACCAACCGTTTGGCCAAAGCCGCGTTGGAAGAAAATTTGGCCGATGAAGGCCAACTGCCCGGCCCCGCGCTATGGCGCTTGTATCGCCACTGGGGTATCGGCGGCGCCGGTCTTATCATCACCGGCAACGTGATGATCGACGGCCGCGCCATGACCGGACCCGGCGGCGTGGTGCTGGAACAGGATACGCCGCTCGCCTCGTTCGAAACCTGGGCCAAGGCCGCGCGCCAGGAAGGCGCGCAGGTTTGGATGCAGCTCAGCCACCCGGGCCGCCAGGTAATGGCCGACATGGGCGGCAACGCCTGGGCGCCCTCCGCCATTCCGATGGCCATGGGTAAGTACAGCAAAGCGTTCGCGCGGCCGGAAGCCATGAGCGAAGCGCAGATTGCCGAGGTGATCGCCCGCTTTGCCGCCAGCGCGCACGCCGCCGAACGGGCCGGGTTTACCGGCGTGCAGATCCACGCGGCGCATGGCTACCTGATCTCTCAGTTTTTGTCGCCGCTGGCCAACCAGCGCAGCGATCGTTGGGGGGGCGAGCTGGCGAATCGCGCCCGCCTGCTGCTGGAGGTGGTGCGCGCGGTGCGCCAGCGGGTCTCGCCAGGTTTTTGCGTGGCGGTAAAGCTCAATTCCGCCGATTTTCAGCGCGGCGGCTTTTCGCCGGACGAAGCCCGGCAGGTGTTGCTGATGCTCAACGAACTGCCGGTCGATCTGGTGGAGTTATCGGGCGGGAGCTATGAAAGCCCGGCGATGCAGGGCGAAACGGCAGACGACAGTACCCTGGCGCGTGAAGCCTATTTTCTGACCTTTGCCCGCGATCTCGCCGCAGTAGCCCGCATGCCGGTGATGACCACCGGCGGCATCACCCGCCCGACGGTGGCGCAACGGGTGCTGAACAGCGGCGTCGCGGTGGTCGGCATCGCCACCGCCATGGCGGAAATTCCCGATCTGCCGCGCCGCTGGCAAACCGGCGAAGCCCCTCATGCGCTGCCCGCGCCGGTAACATGGCGCGACAAAACGCTGACGCTGCTCGCCCGCATGGCGCTGATCAAACGCCGCATGCACGCTCTGAGCCGCGATCGGACGCGCAACGTGCGTTACTCCCCGCTGTGGTCGCTGCTCATCGATCGGTGGCGCACCCGCCGCACTCTGCGGCGCTATCATGCCTGGTTACAGCAACGTTAATGACCGCGGCGCCGGCAGACATGCCGGCACCGCACAAAAATCCCGCTGTTTTGATCGCGCTACGTAAAATCTGCAAGAAATCACCACTCTGGATACTGCGCTTTTAACGCTCGACCGCTTATATTCATCACAAATTTTGTGTATATAACCGCTATAGGACTTAAGGTGGTGAATAGATGAAAATAAGCCGCTATTTTCTATTTATGTTATTAATCGGAAATTCACCTTAATAATAAATGCATTAAAGAAGCAGCCAAAGGAAAGCAGAAAAGGATTTTTACGCAATGTTAAAAAAATGTTGTTTTCTGCCGGCAAAACCAACGGTCAACAAATCAACAACATATTGATGAGCCTAAGAAAAAACTAAACAATTCAAAACAAAATCGGCTATTGAGTCCCAGGCGAAAAAGCCATATATTGGTCGCGCTTTTCACAAGGCAGTTACTTTTCTAATTCATTAATTCAATCGTTGCGTCTTGAGACCTTCGGTTGTAGGAGAGATATGATGACGGATAAAGTCCGTATTGATACTTTAGTTGCAAACTCATTAAACGGAAACAATGAAACCTATTTGGCGCGTCAAGCCGAATTTGAGTCGAATGTTAGGAGTTATCCGCGCAAATTGCCGTTGGCAATTGCGAAAGCCCAGGGCGTTTGGATCACTGATGTTGAGAATAATCAATATCTTGATTGCCTGGCCGGGGCGGGAACGTTGGCTCTTGGACATAATCACCCCGACGTCCTGCAAAGCATCCAAAATGTCATTACCAGCGGCTTGCCGTTACATACTCTCGATCTCACGACCCCGTTGAAAGATCGTTTCTCCGATTACCTGCTCTCTCTGTTGCCTGGCGAAGGCAAAGAGTATTGCCTGCAGTTCTGCGGCCCGTCCGGCGCCGATGCGGTGGAAGCCGCGCTGAAGCTGGCGAAAAAGCACACCGGCCGTTCCGGCGTGATCAGCTTCTCCGGCGGCTACCACGGCATGACCCACGGCGCGCTGTCGGTCACCGGCAACCTGTCGCCGAAGGCGGCGATCAACGGCATGATGCCGGAAGTGCAGTTCATGCCTTATCCGCATGAATACCGCTGCCCGCTGGGCATCGGCGGTGAAGCCGGCGTCAAGGCGCTAACCTACTACTTCGACAACCTGATCAACGACGTGGAAAGCGGCGTGCGTAAACCGGCTGCGGTGATCCTGGAAGCCGTTCAGGGCGAAGGCGGGGTTAACCCGGCGCCGGCCGAGTGGCTGCAGCGCATCCGCAAAGTGACCCAGGAACACGGCATTCTGCTCATTATCGACGAAGTTCAGGCCGGTTTCGCCCGTACGGGCAAGCTGTTCGCCTTCGAACACGCGGGCATCGAGCCGGACATCATCGTGATGTCGAAAGCGGTCGGCGGCGGCTTGCCGCTCGCGGTGCTGGGCATCAAAAAAGAGTTCGACGCCTGGGAACCGGGCCACCACACCGGCACCTTCCGCGGCAACCAACTGGCGATGGCCACCGGCCTGACCACCCTGCAGTACCTGAAGGAGCATAAGGTCGCCGACAAAGTGGCCGCTCAGGGCGAGTGGCTGAAAGGCAAGCTGGCCGAGCTGCAGAAACGTTATCCGGTGATCGGCCACGTCCGCGGTCTGGGCTTGATGATCGGCATCGAGATTGTCAAGCCGAACGAAGCGCAGGATCACATGGGCTGCTACCCGGCCGATGGCGAGCTGTCCGCGCTGCTGCAGAAAAAATGCTTCGAATCCGGCTTGATCCTGGAGCGCGGCGGGCGCAATGGCTGTGTGCTCCGTCTGTTGCCTTCCCTGCTGATCACCAATGATGAGCTGGGTATTTTCCTGGATAAATTTGAGCAGGCGCTGTTGGCCGCCGGCGTCAAGCCAGTCTGAGTGGAGCGAATGACCGCGATGTCCAAGTTAAACCCGATTCTGGCTTCCTCGGCGCACAGCGCCGAGGCTTACCGCCAGGCGATCGCGCAGAGCAGTGAAGCTGTCGTGCAGTGGCTGCAACAGCCCGAGATGTATCAGGGCAAAAGCGTTGCCGAACTGCGCGAGCGCATCCAGCTCGACTTCACCCCGCAAGGCCTGGGTAACCAGGCGGCGATCGAGCGCGCCATCGAGTACTTTTTGAAAGACAGCCTGTCGGTGCACCACCCGCAGTGCGTGGCGCACCTGCACTGCCCGAGCCTGGTGATTAGCCAGGCCGCCGAAGTGCTGATCAACGCCACCAACCAAAGCATGGACTCCTGGGATCAGAGCCCGTCTGCCACGCTGATCGAAATGAAATTGATCGAGTGGCTGCGCGCCCAGGTCGGTTACCAGCCCGGCGACGCCGGGGTGTTCACCAGCGGCGGCACCCAGAGCAACCTGATGGGGCTGATGCTGGCGCGCGATGCGTTCTTCGCGCGTCAGGGCCACTCCGTGCAGCAGGTCGGTCTGGTGGGCGATCTGCGCAAGCTGAAAGTGTTCTGTTCTGAAAACGCCCACTTCTCGGTGCAGAAGAACATGGCGCTGATGGGCCTCGGCTATCAGTCCGTCACCCAGGTGAAAACCGATCGCTTCGCCCGCATGGACGTGAACGATCTGGCGGAAAAACTGGCGCAGGCGAAGGCCAACGGCGAGCAGGTGATGGCGATCGTCGCCACCGCCGGCACCACCGACGCCGGCGCGATCGACCCGCTGCGCGATATCGCGCGGCTGGCGGCGGAGCAGAAAATCTGGGTGCACGTGGATGCGGCCTGGGGCGGCGCGCTGCTGCTCTCCGAGCAGTACCGCGACCACCTGGACGGCCTGGAGTTGGTGGACTCTATCACCCTGGACTTCCACAAGCAGTTCTTCCAGACCATCAGCTGCGGCGCCTTCCTGCTGAAAGACGCGCGCCATTATGAGCTGATGCGCTATCAGGCGGCCTACCTGAACTCCGAGTTCGACGAGGCGCAAGGCGTGCCGAACCTGGTCTCCAAATCGCTGCAGACCACCCGCCGCTTCGATGCGTTGAAGCTGTGGATGGGGCTGGAAGCGCTGGGGCAGAAGCAATACGCCGAGATCATCGATCACGGCGTCACGCTGGCGCAACAGGTGGCGCGTTACATCGCCGACCAGGAATCACTGGAACTGGTGATGCAGCCGCAGCTGGCCAGCGTGCTGTTCCGTTACCGTCCGGCGCAGCTGGCGGCGAAAGGCGACGCGGCCGTCGCCCTGTTCAACCAGCGCATTGGTGACGCCTTGCTGGAATCGGGCCGCGCCAACGTCGGCGTGACCGAGTTCGATGGCGTGACCTGCCTGAAAATGACGCTGCTGAACCCGATCGTGACGCTGGAAGACATCAAGCTGTTGCTGGCGCTGGTCGAGAAAACTGCGCAACAGCTGCCGGCGTAACCCTCCGCCACTGCGCATTAAAAGCCGATAACCTCCAGGTTATCGGCTTTTTTATTGTCCATCAGAGAACAAGTGGCGCAGCGCTTACGCTGATATACTGCAGCAAACGCTTTCCCTTATTTCCAGCGCCACAGGATAAACGCATGACCGACCCGGATTTCAACCTGTTGATCGCGCTCGACGCGCTGCTGACGGCGGGCAGCGTTGCCGGCGCGGCGCGCCGTCTCGGTTTAAGCGCCTCGGCGATGAGCCGCACCCTCAGCCGACTGCGCGCGGCCACCGGCGATCCCCTGCTGGTGCGCGCCGGCCGTCATATGGTGCTGACGCCCTATGCCGAAACGCTGTGCGAGCGGGCGCGGCACGCGACGTTCGAAGCGCGCGCTGTGTTGCGCCCGGCGCAGGGAGCATTGGATCCCGCCGCGCTGGATCGTACCTTCACGCTGCGCGCCAATGACGGCTTCGTCGAGGCCTTCGGCCCGGCGCTGATCGCCGCCGCTGCCGAACAGGCGCCGCGGGCGCGGTTGCGCTTTGCGCCCAAGCCGGAGAAAAGCGACCGCCCCCTGCGTGAAGGGCTGGTCGATCTGGAGATCGGCGTGCTGGGTGACATGGGCCCGGAAATCCGCCTGCAGGCGCTGTTCCGCGATCGCTTCGTCGGTGTGATGAGAACCGCACATCCGCTGGCGCAGCAGCGCGAGATTGGCGCCGCCGACTACGCCGCCTGCGGCCATGTGGTGGCCTCGCGCAGCGGGCGCATCCTCGGGCCGGTAGACGCCGCGCTGGCGGAGCTGGGGCTGGCACGCCATATCGCCGCCGTGGTGCCGAGCTTTCCGGCCGCGCTGGCGGTGGCGCAAGCCTCGAACCTGTTGGCGTTGCTGCCCGCCTCTTTCCTGCAGGCTCAACCTGCCGATGGCCCGCTGCGCGTCTTCGAGCTGCCGGTAAGAACGCCGCCCATCACCGTCTCGCAGATGTGGCATCCGCGTCTGGACGCCGAGACGGATCACCGCTGGCTGCGGCAGCTACTGCTGACGGTCTGCCGCCAACGCGTGCAGGAACCGCTTTGCGAATAGTGACAATGTCACTAAGTTTTGCCCTGCTGATGTCGAGTGATCCAACCGACGGCAAAACCCCCATAGCCTGAGGGTTGTTCCCCCTCGCGCGATGGGAGAACATAGCATTCACGATGCCTGACTCAGTGAAACACCCATGACGCTTCCCCCTCTCTGGCCGGTGTTCGACGGCCATAACGATCTGCTGCTCAACCTGTGGCTGCAGCATGACGACGATCCGGTCGCCGCCTTTTATTCCCGCGTCACGCCGGGCCACCTCGATTTCTCCCGCATGCAGCGCGGCGGATTCTGCGGCGGGCTGTTCGCGGTATTTATTCCCCCGGTCAGCTATATCGCCCAGATGCGTAATCAAACGCCGGAGGAGGCGCAGGCCGCCTTCGATCCGCTGGCGATCGCCGAACGGCAGATCGCTATCCTTTATCAGCTGGAACAGGCTTCCCAGGGGCGGCTGCGCATCTGCCGTACCGCCGCCGAGATAGAACAATGCCGCCTCAACCGGCAAATTGCCGCGGTGCTGCATATCGAAGGCGCCGGCATGATCGATACGGAGCTGACGCAGTTGGAGGCCTTCTACCGGCTGGGCGTGCGCAGCATCGGGCCATTCTGGAATCTGCCGAACGCCTTCGGCACCGGCGTCAGCGGGCCGTTCCCCGGCTCCCCCGATACCGGCCCCGGCCTGACGCCGGCCGGCGAGGCGCTGCTCCGCGACTGCAACCAGCGCCGCATCATGATCGACGTCTCGCACATGAACGAGAAAACCTTCTGGCAAACCGCCGCGCTGAGCCGCGCACCGCTGGTCGCCACCCACTCCAACGTCCACGCCCTCTGCCCGCAGCCGCGCAACCTGACCGACGCGCAGCTGGAGGCCATCGCCCAGAGCGGCGGGATAGTCGGCGTCAATTTCGGCACCGCCTTCCTGCGCGCTGACGGCAAACGTGACAGTGCAACGACCGACCTAACAGAAATTGTTAAACACGTTGAGTATTTGATCGCTAAACTTGGTGAAGATCGCGTGGGATTTGGCTCTGATTTTGACGGGGTCAACGTACCGCAACCGTTGGAGGACGCCGCCGGCCTGCCGCGCCTGACGCAAGCGCTGGCGCAGGCCGGGTTCGATAACCGGCTGCTGGAGAAGCTGACCTGGCGCAACTGGCTGAACGCGCTCGCCGCCACCTGGGGTGAATAACCCGGTTACGCTTTAAAGGTTGCGATCTTCGTCACATTTCGCCAACATTGGGCCGGCCTAATGCGAAAATTTCTCATTGGGCTCGAACTATCACGATGCATGTAAAGGAGCACCGCTATGACTACCTGGACTAAACCTGAGTTTGTTGACCTGCGTCTGGGGCTGGAAGTGACGCTGTACATTTCCAACCGTTAATCGCCCGTCTGCCCGCCTTTCGCGCGGGCATTTCTTTCCCTTTTCTTCTGATTTAGACATGCAGATAAAAGTTCTCGGCTCGGCAGCGGGCGGCGGCTTTCCCCAGTGGAATTGCAACTGCGACAACTGCCGCGGCGTTCGCGACCACAGCATCACCGCCACGCGCCGCACGCAGTCTTCCATCGCCGTCAGCGATGACGGTAAAAACTGGGTGCTGTGCAACGTTTCCCCGGACATTTGCCATCAGTTGCTGGCCTCGCCCGAATTGAACAATCCCGACGTGCTGCGCGGCACCGGCATCGGCGCGATCGTGCTGACCGACAGCCAGATCGATCACTGCGCGGGCTTGCTCAATTTGCGTGAGGGCTGCCCGCACCACGTCTGGTGCACCCCTGAAGTGCATGACGATCTCAGCACCGGTTTCCCAGTGTTTCCCATGCTCTCTCACTGGAACGGCGGGTTGATTCATCACCCGGTAACGCCCGGCGAACCGTTCCGCACGGCGGTCTGTCCAAGCGTGCGCTTCACCGCCATTCCGCTGCTCAGCAACGCGCCGCCCTATTCGCCGTACCGCGATCGCCCGCTGCCGGGCCACAACGTGGCGCTGTTTATCGAAGATACCGCGCGCGGGGCCGGTCTGCTGTACGCACCGGGCCTGGGTGAGCCGGACGAGGCCTTGATGCCCTGGCTGCGCCGGGCGGATTGCCTGCTGATCGACGGCACGCTGTGGCGCGACAACGAGCTGGCCAACGCCGGCGTGGGGCGCAATACCGGCAAGGACATGGGGCACCTGGCGCTGGCGGAAGAGCACGGGCTGGCGGCCCTGCTCAGCGCCTTGCCCGCCAAACGCAAGATCCTGATCCACATTAACAATACCAACCCGATCCTCAATGAAGACTCCGCGGAACGGCAGAGCCTGACCGCCGCCGGCATCGAAGTGAGCTGGGACGGCATGAATATCGAACTGTAGGGAATCGCCATGACGCAACCACGCCCCCTGACGCCGCAGGCATTTGAAGCGGCGCTGCGCGCCAAAGGCGCTTATTATCATATCCATCACCCGTATCACATCGCGATGCACAACGGCGAAGCGACCCGCGAGCAGATCCAGGGCTGGGTGGCCAACCGCTTCTACTACCAGACCAGCATTCCGATCAAGGATGCGGCGATCATGGCCAACTGCCCGCAGCCGGAAACCCGCCGTAAATGGGTGCAGCGCATCCTGGATCACGACGGCTACGGCGGCAGCGAAGGCGGCATCGAGGCCTGGCTGCGCCTCGGCGAGGCGGTTGGGCTGCAGCGCGACGCCCTGCTATCCGAGCAGCGGGTGCTGCCCGGCGTGCGTTTCGCGGTGGATGCCTACGTCAACTTCGCGCGCCGCGCCTGTTGGCAGGAAGCGGCCTGCAGCTCGCTGACCGAATTGTTCGCGCCGCAGATCCACCAGTCGCGCCTCGACAGCTGGCCGCAGCACTACCCGTGGATCGACGCCGCCGGTTACGACTATTTCCGCAGCCGCCTCGGCCAGGCCAACCGCGACGTGGAACACGGCCTGGCGCTGGCGCTGGACTATTGCGATACCGTTGAAAAGCAGCAGCGCATGCTGGAGATCCTGCAGTTCAAGCTGGACATTCTGTGGAGCATGCTGGACGCCATGAGCATGGCCTATACCCTGAACCGCCCGCCTTACCACAGCGTGACCGCCGCGCGGGTCTGGCACAACCAGAGGCTGGTGTAATGACGCTGAATCCTGAACACACCCCGGTATTCCGCCGTGGCTACCGCCTGCAATGGGAGCCGGTGCAAAACAGCCACGTGATCCTCTACCCGGAGGGCATGGCCAAGCTGAACGACAGCGCCGCCGCCATCTTGCAGCTGGTCGACGGCCACACCACGCTGAACGGCATCATTGCCCAGCTGAACGCCCGCTTCCCCGGTGCCGAAGGGTTGGCGGACGACGTGCTGGAGTTTTTCCAGCGCGCCTACGAACAAAAATGGGTGACCTTCCGTGACTGAACCACGTGCGCCGGCGGTGAATCCGCCCCTCTGGCTGCTGGCGGAGCTGACCTACCGCTGCCCGCTGCAGTGTCCGTACTGCTCCAACCCGCTCGATTTTGCCGCGCAGGAAAAAGAGCTGACCACCGCGCAGTGGATAGAGGTGTTTCGCCAGGCGCGGGCGATGGGCAGCGTGCAGCTCGGCTTCTCCGGCGGCGAGCCGCTGGTGCGTAAAGACCTGCCCGAGCTGATCGCCGCCGCGCGCGATCTCGGGTTTTACACCAACCTGATCACCTCCGGCATCGGCCTGACCGAGAAAAAGCTGCAAACCTTCGCCGACGCCGGGCTGGATCATATTCAGATCAGTTTTCAGGCCAGCGACGAAACGCTGAACGCCGCCCTGGCGGGCTCCGCCAGGGCGTTTCAGCAGAAGCTGGCGATGGCCAGGGCAGTCAAGGCGCTCGGCTATCCGATGGTGCTCAACTTCGTGTTGCATCGCCATAATATCGGCCAGATCGACCGCATCATCGAACTGGCGATCCAGCTGGATGCCGACGACGTCGAGCTGGCGACCTGCCAGTTCTACGGCTGGGCGCATCTGAACCGTGAAGGCCTGCTGCCGACCAGCGAGCAGATCGCCGAGGCAGAAGCGGTGGTGAAACGCTATCGCGAGCGCATGGCTGCCGACGGCAAGCTGGCCAACCTGCTGTTCGTCACGCCGGATTACTACGAGGAGCGGCCTAAAGGCTGCATGGGCGGTTGGGGCGCCATCTTCATGAGCGTGACGCCGGAAGGCATGGCGTTACCCTGCCACAGTGCCCGTCAGTTACCGATTACGTTTCCGTCGGTGCTGGAGCACGATCTGCAGCATATCTGGTACCACTCCTTCGGCTTTAACCGCTATCGCGGCTATGACTGGATGCCGGAGCCCTGCCGTTCCTGTTCGGAGAAAGAGCAAGACTACGGCGGCTGCCGCTGCCAGGCGTTCATGCTGACCGGCAACGCCGACAACGCCGACCCGGTGTGCGGCAAATCGCCGCACCACGGCACCATTCTGGCGGCGCGTGAAGCGGCGAATCGCTCGCAGATCGGTATCGATCAGCTGCGTTTTCGCAATCAGACCAACTCCCGACTGATCTTCAAGGGCTAACGATGACACTCGCCGCTTCGTGGCAGCTCGATAACGGTTTGGCCGTCAGGGCGATAAGCACCCCTGGCGCCGAGGCCGCCGCCGCGCTGGTGCGCATCGAGGCGGGCAGCTTTCAGGCGCCTGCCGCCTGGCCCGGCCTGGCGCATCTGCTGGAGCATATGCTGTTTCGCGGCAGCGCGAACTTCAGCGCGCAAGATGGGCTGATGGGCTGGACGCAGGCGGCCGGCGGCCGGCTAAACGCCACCACCCAGGCCACGCAAACCGCGTTTTTCTTTGAGGTGGGCGCTGACCCTCTGGCGGAGGGGGTGGCTCGGCTGAGCGATATGCTCGCCGCCCCGCAGCTGGCGGCTGAGGCCATCGCCCAGGAGATCGAGGTCATCGACGCCGAATACCGCCTGTTGCGCGCCGACGGTGAAACCCGCTGCGAAGCGGCGCAGCGGCAGATGTTCAGCGGATTTGACGCGCTGCATCGCTTTCATATCGGCAGCCGCGCCGCTTTCGGCAGCGATATTTCCGCATTGCAGCAGGCGTTGCGGCAGTTTCACCACCACTATTACCGCACACCGAACATGACGCTGTGGCTGCAAGGCCCGCAATCGCTCGAGCAGCTGCATGCGCTGGCACAACGCTACGGTGGCGGCTTGCCGTCGGGCAGCGCCGCGCCGCCCGAGACATTGCCGCCGCTGGCCGCCGGACAAGATTACACGCTGTATCTTCCCGGCGCGCCGCAGCTGCGGCTGGTGTTTGCCCTGCCGCACTGCCGTTCACGCGGCTGGCTGCGACGGCTTGAGCGTTTATTGCTGGACGATGCCCCTGGCGGGCTGCTGGCACGGCTGCGCGCGCACGCGTGGGGCGACGCCGTTCGTCTGGATTATGCCTGCTGCGGCGAAAACTGCGCCCTGCTGAGTTTTATTTTCACCGTCAATCACGGCTCGGCGTCTGAGGCCGCCCATATCGAAAGCGCCTTGCTGGCATGGCTGCAGGCGCTGAACTCGCTGACACCGGGCCAGCTTGCGCATTTCGGGCAACTGGCGAACCGCGATTTTCACCGTTTGGCGCCGCTCGATCAGCTGCGGGCCCGGGCATTGGGGCTGCCGCCGACGGAACAGCATGACGACTGGACACGGCAACTCGCTATGCTGATGGCAGCGCCGCGCCGCCGCCTGGCCGTGCTGCCCGAGGGGGGCGGTGAAACGCGCGAAATCCAAGGGCTGCCGCTGACCCTTGGCCCCTTCGTCGGCGCCGCGCTGACGCCTACAGTGGAGCCTTTCCGCTTTTTCTCCGCTTCGGCGGCGCTGCCGATACCGCCCTTGCCGGCCGGCCAGGCGCCGCTGCAGCATCTACGTTCCGGCGAGGCGCAGCCGGTGCTGTTGCTGCGCCCATCGTCGCATGGCGCACTCAGCGAAGAACAGGCCTGTGGTTTGCAGGCGGCATTGCGCCCCGGAGCGGCCGAGTTAGCGCATCGGGAGGGACATTTAAGCGTCGAACGCCACCAGGGTGTGTGGCTGCTGCAGCTGGCGGGCAGCCACGGGCTGATCTGCCACGGCCTGAACGTCGTGAACCGAGCCCTGGCGGCGCAGCCGCCGGCCGTCATCAACGAGGCGGCGAGAAACCTGCGCCACGCGCAGTTAAAACAACAAAACGATATCGCCATTCGCCGCCTGTTAGCCCAATTGCCGGCGGCGTTGAACGTCTCTACGGCAACCGCGCCACACTGGCATGCCACCCTGGTCGGCGGCGATGGCGAGTTAAAACGGCGGCTGTCACATTTGCTGTATGACTTCCCCTACGCCATAACGGCTGAGCCGCAAACGCCGCCGCGTTTACATCCTCCTGTCACGCTGACGGAAAGCGGCGCCGAACACGCCTTGCTGAAATTTTACCCGCTGCAAAGCGATGAAGCCGAAGGCCGCTGGGCGCTGCGCGTGCTGGCCCGGCTTTACGCGCCGCGCTATTTTCAGCGGCTGCGCGTGGAACGCAACGTGGGCTACGTGGTGCAATGTGCCTTCCACCGCTGCACCCATGCCGAAGGCCTGCTGTTCGCGCTGCAATCCCCGACGTTCACCGCGGAACAGCTGCGGCAGTTAACCGACGAATTCTTGCAGCAGATGCATCATGAGCTGACGCACGTTAGCGTTGGTGAGCTGGAGCAAACGCAACAGGCGCTGCAACAAAACTTGCAACGCCTCAGCGCCGAGCCGTTGCAACGCGCGCGGGAGATTGCGTTGGAAAATCGCGCGACCATTGCTGCCGCTGCGCCAATCACGCTGACACAACTGTTGCACTGGCAACAGCGGCTGTTCGTTGCCGGCTGATATTGCGCCGGTGTCCACCCGACGCAATATAAACGCAGCAAGGCAACGAATAACCAAGGGGACGATATCTCAGAAAGTCGTGAGCGGAGCGACGTGAAACGTGATGACCGCGTTCAGAAGCGCCGGCCGAGGCCGAGGGATAAGAAGGCGTTGTTGGCTAGTTATTTCTCTTCAAGATCTTTCCTGTCTCTGCCCAGATTTGACTACGGTAATGATCGTCTTCCTGAGAGAAGAAAAGTACGGTTAGCCCATCCTTGTCCAACAGCGCAATGCCATCGGGGGCAGGACGCCATGCGGCAGGCTCTTGCGGCAATACGTCTGGCGTGCAATCAGACAAGAATTTCAGGCTATAGCCGCCAGCCGAATCTACACTCTCCGTATTGAGCTGCACAACACAAGATTTTGATTTATCACTGACCGTCCACTGCCCGGATAGCGTTTCGGCGGAAGGTAAAACCAGGCTGCTTGCCATAGAGACTCCTGAAAACAAGAATATTATTCCGACAAGAATAAATTTATACATAGGTGGCCCATGTGAAACGGTGGGCATCATCGCCCACCGTTGCCATTTTAAACGATAAAATCAACAGCGACGTCAGCCTGTCCAACGATGTGCACCAGGAAGTCTGGATTTGCACCGCCCTGGATGTTGAAGGCCAGTTCACTCAGATTGTTCTGGCTATCATAGGACAATAGCGCCTCACCGGCCTGCCCGCTGAAATGATCGACGAACTGAATGAAATCACTGCCTTTATCGCCTTGGTTGAAGAAGGACAGATCGATCTTGTCCTTGCCTGACTCAAAGTCCCAAATTGTATCAGGTGCCTGAACAGGCGAGTCATTAAGATCAGAGAAGACAAAAATGTCATTACCGTCTCCTCCCCATAATTGATCCTGACCAGCCCCGCCGTAAATAACATCATTGCCGGCGCCGCCTTTGAGCGTATTGTCTGCGTGATTCCCAACGATAATGTCATTACCTGAGCCCCCTATCGCGTTTTCGATGGTGACACCGGCAGCGATGGAAACATTCCCTTTTAATCCCCCGACGTCGGAGAAAGCGCCTTCGTTCAGGTTGATACGTTGATTTTGACTATACCCCGAGAAATCAAGGGTATCATTACCACCTGCATCCCAGACAGACATCACCAGCTTGTCGTGGCTGCCCTTGAGTGTATAGAAGTCTCGGTCTGTATTTGAATTAAACCCGTAAACGGTGTCGCCGGTTCGGGTGGTCATGTTGGCACCGTAAAGATGTTGGATGGCCGCGATATCATCAACCAGCGGTGCAGCGGCATAGTAGTGGCCATGATCCGCATCGGTAATGGATTCATTCCAGTAACTCATTACGCTAAACTGCCGGGTATCTTCGGCGTAAACTGCCTTGGTATAATTTGGGCTTCCTTGCCCCGCATTATACGTTCCCGGATGATCTAACCCGAGAGTATGGCCAACTTCGTGGGTAATGGTTAAACGGCCGTAATTACCCAGCTCAGGATGCAAGTTTTCAGAATGGTTCTTAATATTATACCAACTTTGCCCATCAGAATTGTATCCTCTGTAGTCATTGCCATTATATGAGAATGGTTTCAAGGCATACGCTTGCCCTTTCCCCTCATAATTCCCAAAAGTAATATTGGAAGGTTGATCCGATGCCACTTCGACAAACTTTAGGTTGGCAACATCGGCCCAGGATTGCAAAGATAACTTCGCCTGTTCTTGTTGATGTTGCGTGAACGCACTTAGCCCCGTATCGCGTTCTGAGGAGCGGTGGCCCAGGTTCAGTTCGTTATATTCCCAATCCGGGAATGAATAGGTCACCGTCGCATCTTTGCCCGTGACGTGAACGCCATTCCAGGTTTTATCGCTGCGCGCTATCTGCAACCCCGCATCATTTATGTCATAGGACGGTTTATTATTGATCGTCAAACCATTCCCGCGCTCATGGTAGTGAATAAGATCGCTAACACTGTCCCAACCTGTTTTGTTTCCATTCATGGTATTACCCATAGCTTTCTCCACAAAGAAGCTAGTATTAATATGACATCCGAAATGTCTCTTGGGGTTAATCAAAGTCCTGAGAATAGCGATAACCCGATACGCCCCATTCTTTTTTCAAATTCATTTACACCCAGAGAGTAAATTTAATTTTAACCGCCCGAGGCCTCCTTACCCATGATTGAGAACGTATGCAACTCCGTGAGAACGCGATATATCCGCGAAAAATGCGTGGAAATAATAGCCGCCTTGATCCGGCCATGGCTTAATACTGGGATCTGCTGGTTGAGGCTAAGTGAAGATGCCGCCCAAGAGGCCTGATGACAGCAGCCGTTCGATACATTGTCTCGTTGCCAGAGACCACAGCAGACGTGGTCTCGTGTGATGAACGTTGCCTGTCGTCCGAACCGCTACCTGGGGATCATTACGTGAATGCATTTGCGATACCATCCAGTTTTGCTAATGATTATCATTCGCGAGGCTATCTCACACGTCAGCAAAGTGTCAACAGATGAAACAAAACATTTCTTGATTTATATCATCACTTTTCTCGTAATCGCCCGGGAACCGTGCTTCGGCACCTGTTGAAACGTGCATGAAATGGTGAGCATCACCGCCATAAGCGAGGATTTCTTCAGTATTGGTGCATAGCGCAAGCAAAATGCCGAGCGCAACAACAGCATGGCAGCTAAACATTTCGCCACATTGAAACATCAATATTGATTACTTTTTCCGACAGTAAAGCATCGTGGTCGGAGCACTTATTTTTCGATGCAATATAAGAGGGGCTTATAAATAACAGGAGTATTCCTAATGCGTTCTTGCGTAATCTATTTCATGCTACCAGGCCGGTTTTTAGCCGCGCCCGCTGGCTATTCCCATTTTCATTGGCAATGACTATATTGAAAGAGGCTCTGCTATAGAGCAAGAATATGGGTAATTTTCCGAGGAAATACCGCATGACCCTGTTGCCCAAGCAGAGTAATAACAAAAATCCGATTGATCTCTATAGCGAAATCGTAGACGACTTGCCGGGTCTGATTTGCTTCGGCAACCGCCTTGGCGGTTACTTCAATAAGCAGTGGCGCGACTATACCGGCGCCATCGCCGGTGAGCATGCCGCCGCAGACTGGCTCGATGCACTGCATCCCGACGATCGCGATCGCCTGGCCGCGCAATGGCGCCAGGCGATCGTTGCCCTATCCTCGTTCGCCGGCGAAGCCCGTCTGCGCGAGCGCAGCGGCGCCTACCGGTGGTTTATGCTGGCGTTTAACGCCCGTCAGGACGGCATGGCGCAGGAGCCCAGCTGGTACCTCACCGCCACCGACATCCATCCGCAAATGCTGCAACGCCAGCAAAACGTTCAGGCGCTCTCTATCCAGCAAGACATGCTGGACGCCAGCGTCGACTGCATCAAAGTGATCAATCACGACGGCACGCTGCGCCACATGAATCGCTCCGGCAGCCTGGCGCTCGGTCTTGATCCGGCGCAAAAAGAGTTTGGCATGCCCTGGCTGGGGCTGCTGTCCCCCGAGATCCGTCGCCGCGGCAGCAAGGCGCTGCGCAACGTCAGAGCCGGAAAAAATGCGCGCTTCACCGGATTGAGCGTGACGCCGCAGGGTAAAAAACAGCACTGGGACAACATTCTCACACCGGTCAGCGATGAACACGGCGCCGTGGCCGAGATCTTGTGCGTCTCGCGCGACGTGACGTCGCAACGCGTGATGGAACAACGTCTGTTGCTCGCCAGCGAATATGACGAATTGACCGGCCTGCCCAACCGGCGCTTATTCAAGAAAAAGCTGAAGCAAGAGATGAAACGCGCCCTGCACGGCAAAAAGTCGCTTGGGCTGATGCTGCTGGATCTTGACCACTTCAAGCTGGTGAACGACACGCTGGGCCACGCGGCGGGCGACCATCTGCTGCGGGTCTTGGGTAAAAGGCTCAGCGCCTGCATGAGTGCGCATTCGTTCGTCTCCCGCCTCGGCGGCGACGAGTTCGCCGTGGTGATCAGCGATGTCGAAAACGAGCAGGATATTTTCCGCATCGCCAACAAGTTTCTGCTGCAGTTGGAGACGCCGATCACCCACGGCGGCAAGACGCTGCATTGCGGCATGAGCATCGGCGGCGCCATCTATCCCAAAGACGCTCGCGACGCTTCGGAGCTGATGAAATGCGCCGATACCGCGTTGTATGAACTGAAAGACGGCGGCCGCGGCGGCGTCTACATGTTCGATCGCAAGATGATGGACAAAGCCCGCGCCCGCGCCAGCCAGCTCAACTACGCGCGCCAGATCGTGCGCGACAACTGCATCCGCCCCAGCTACCAACCGAAAGTCTGCCTGATCGACGGCAGCATCGTCGGCTTTGAAGCGCTGCTGCGCTGGCACTGCCCGCAAAACGGTGTACAGCTGCCGGCGACGGTAAGCGAGGCGTTCAACGACTACGAATTGGCAACCAAGATCAGCGAAGCCATGCAGCTGAAAGTCTTCGCCGATATCGCCCGCTGGCGCGCGGCCGGCGTGGCGGTGCGGCCTATTTCGCTGAATGTGTCGCCGATCGAGTTTTTACGCGACAACTACGCCGAAACCTTTCTGCAACGTCTGCTGAAGTTCCGCATTCCCCATCACCTGATCGAACTGGAAGTGACCGAACACGCGTTCAACAAGCACGGTTCGAAATACGTACTGCGCGCGCTGCAAATGCTCAAAGAGATGGGTATCCGCATCGCGCTGGACGACTTTGGCACCGGCCACTCCTCATTCAGCCATATCATGGATTACCCGCTGGACTGCATTAAGCTGGACTGCGACTTTATTCAACGCATGAACACCGAACCGGCGATCCTGGCGATCGTGGAAAGCATCGGCATTCTCGGTCAAAAGCTGTCGATCGATATCATCGCCGAAGGCGTGGAAACCGAGCAGCAGCGCCAAACGCTGTGCGAAGCCGGTTTCCATATCGGCCAGGGTTTTCTGTTCAGCCAGGCGGTGGAGTCCCAGCAGGTGCCCGAGTTGCTGCAGGCGATGCCGCAATCTGTCGAGGGCCGCTAAGCGCCCTGCCGTTCGCCGAACGGTGCCAGCTTCATGCCGATAAGCGTCACCACGCAGATGATCGCCCCGGCGTAAAAGGTGGAGGCGGAACCGAACAGTTCCCACAGGGTTCCGGCCCCGAGACTCGCCAGCAGCAATGCCGCGCCGCTGATCAGATTGAACATGCCGAACGCGGTGCCGCGCAGGTGCGCCGGCGCAGTGTGCGCCACCATCGCCGCCAACAGTCCCTGCGTCATGCCCATGTGCACGCCCCACAGCGCCACGCCAAACAGCACGCCCGCCCAATGATCGCTCAGCGCCAATACCAGGTCGGCGGCGATCAGCACCAGCAGCCCGGCTTTCAGCAATCCTTCATGGCTCATGCGGTCGGACAGTTTTCCGAACGGATAGGCCGAGCAGGCGTAGACCAGATTCATGGCGACCATCACCAGCGGGATCAGCGCCAGCGGCGTGCCGCCCTGCTGCGCCTTCAACACCAGGAACGCTTCACTGAAACGCGCCAGCGTAAAGATCGCGCCGATGCTCACCACCCACCAATAGCTGCGCCCCAACAGCCGCAGGTTGGCGCGGGTTATCGGGTTGGTGCGCTTGTGGGTTATCGCGGCGGCCGGCTCTTTCAGGCCGAAAAACAGCAGCGCAATCGCCAGCGCCGCCGGGATCGCCGCCACCCAGAAGATGGCGCGAAAATCGTTGTGCCACAGCAGCATCAGGCCGACGGCCAGCAGCGGCCCTAAAAAGGCGCCGACGGTATCCAGCGACTGGCGCAGCCCGAAAGCCGCGCCGCGGATCTCCGGCGGCGTCACGTCGGCCACCAGGGCATCGCGCGGCGCCCCACGGATGCCTTTGCCCACGCGATCCAGCAGGCGCGCGCTCATCACCATGCCGGAAGACGACGCGATGGCGAAAAACGGTTTGCTGATGGCGCCCAGCCCGTAGCCCAGCAGCGCCAGCCCCTTGCGTTTGCCGAGGTAATCGCTGAGCACGCCGGAGAACACCTTGACGATCAACGCCGTCGCCTCCGCCAGCCCTTCGATCAACCCGATGACGATCACGCTGGCACCGAGCGTCGTCGCCATAAACAGCGGCAACAGGCTATGGATCATCTCCGAGGAAACGTCCATCAGCAGGCTCACGCCACCCAATACCCACACGCCGCGCGGTATGCGGCCCAACGTAGCAAAACGCGACGACATGGTTCATCCTCGATCGATTCAGCGCCGCCAGAGGCGCCTCATGATTTTTCCAAGATTGGTTAGTTGATTTTGTTCGTTCACAGATCTGCCGCCTTTAGAGATAGTGCAACGACCGTGTGACACCCATAATAATGAAGGTAATTAACATAATGATATATAGCAAAAAGATGATAGTGATTGCGGCGCTGCTGAGTTTTTCCGCCGCCGCCGCACCAGGCGTGGATCTCGTCGCCAACGAAACGCCGATCCACACGGTGAAGAGCGCCGAAGCCGTGGCCAAAATCCCCGCCGGCTTCCGGTTCGTGGAACCCGGCACGCTGACGGTCGCCATTTCTCTGCTGGGCAGCGGCCCGCCGTTCGGACTGTACGCTCGCGACAATAAAACGGTGATTGGCAGCGAGGCGGACATTGCGCGCCTGGTGGCCGACGGTTTGGGGTTGAAACTCAAGCTGGTGCCCACCTCGTGGGAAGACTGGCCGCTGGGGGTGGCCTCCGGCAAATATGACGCCGCGGTTTACAACATCACCGTGACCAACGAACGCAAGACCAAATTCGATTTCGCCACCTATCGGCAGGATACGCTGGGTTTCTACGTCAAATCCGACAGTAAAATCACCCAGATCAAAACCGCGCCGGATATCGCCGGTAAAAAGATCATCGTCGACTCCGGCACCAATCAGGAAGCGGTGCTGTTGGCCTGGGACAAAGAGAACCGCGCCAAAGGGCTGGCGCCGCTGCAGCCGGTGTATGTCACCGACAAGGCCGCCTCCACGCTGGCTATTCAGTCCGGCCGCGCCGACGCCACCTTCGGACCCAACGTTTCCGGCGCTTATCAGGCGCGGCTGACCGGTAAAACCCGGCTGGTGGGCATCGTGCCCGGCGGCTGGCCGAAGACCGCCAACATCGCCGTCACGCTGAAGAAAGGCAACGGCCTGGTGGACGCGGTGCAGGCTTCGCTCAACAGCGCCATCGCCAACGGCAGCTATCTGCAGGTGCTGGATCGCTGGGCGGAGAGCGACGAGAAGATTGCCCATTCCGAGATTAACCCGCCGGGACTGGGGGATTGAGAGAGCAACAGGCCCCGCGCAGCGGGGCCTTATCGCCGCTCAATCGCGCCGCCTTATTCCGCCGCCGTTTTCTGCCTCCCCAGCCTGCGGTACAGCGTGCTGCGTGAAACGCCGAGCGCCTTCGCCGCCCGGCTGAGATTGCCGCCCGCCCTGTCGATCGCCGCCTGCAGCGCCCCCAGATCGGTATCGGCGTTCTCTTGCCGCGGCGCCAGCACCGCGATGGACTGAGGAAGATCGTCCAGGGTAAGCACCGCATGATCGTCCGCCAGCGCCAGCAGCACCTTGAGCGTGCTCAACAGTTGCCGCACGTTGCCGGGCCACGGATAGCGCGCCAGCATCGCCAGCGCCTCCGGCAACAGACGAATGTCGCGCCGCTCGCCGCCCAGCTCTCGCCACAGCTGCAAAATGAAGGCCTCCAGCTGCGCCCGCTCTCTGAGCGGCGGAATGCGCAGGCTGTATTCCTGTATGCGGTACAGCAAATCCTCGCGAAACGCCCCCGCCTCTACCTGCCGATGCAGATCGTGGTGCGTGGCGCAGACCAGCGCGAACTCGACCGGATAAGCGCTGCGGCTGCCGAGCGGGGTGACCGTTTTTTCCTGTAATACCCGCAGCAGGCGCGTTTGCAGACCCGCCGGCATGTCGCCGATTTCATCGAGAAACAGCACGCCGCCGTCCGCCTCGCGGATCTTGCCGATGTAGCCTTTCGGATTGGCGCCGGTAAACGCCCCCGGCGCATAGCCAAACAGTTCGGATTCGATCAGCGGCTCAGGCAGCGCCGCGCAGTTGATCGCCACGAAGTTGCCGTTGCGCCAGCGGCTCTCTTGAAACAGGCGGCGGCTGAAATGCTCTTTACCGCAGCCGGTTTCGCCGGTCACGCACAGCGAAAGGCCGGCGTTGAGAATGCGCAGCGCTTTCTGATGCTGCTCGTCGTGCCGTTCCGCCGGCGGCGCAGAACGCAGAGCGCTGACGCGGCGCTGCGGCGCCTCAAGCAACGAATAATAGTGCTGTTGATTGCCGGCCAGCGTCTGGCGCGGTGCCCCGGAAGGCTGTCGCAACAGGTCGGGAAACAGCTGGGTGAACTCAACGGAGCCGAATGAGGCCGACGAGAGCTGGAACTCCATCATCGCCAGTCGATTGGCGGCGATCAGCACTTCGTCGTGAAACACCAGCAGCAGCTCTTGCGCGCTGCCCAGGCCGCGGGCATCGGCGTGCAGACGCAGCGTCCAGTGGCGGTCGGCGATCGCGCTTCTGACCCAGCGGTGTTCGATATGCCGCACCGCCTGCATGATCAGGCGCTGTGCATCGCGGTACGGGCGCTGCGCGGGTGCGGAGAGATCCAGTATGCCGGCAATGCGGCCATCCGGCCGATAGATCGGTGCGGCGGTGCAGTTCAATCCGGCATTTTGGTTGAGAAAATGCTGGTCGCCGCGCACTTCGCAGAACGCACCCAGCGCCAGCGCGGTGCCGATGGCGTTGGTGCCCCGCTCCGCTTCTCCCCACTGGTTGCCCGGCGCCAGCGCAAAGCGCGACGCCTTATGCAGAAAGTCGGTATTGCCGCGGGTTTCCAGCACCAGCCCGTCGGCGTCGGCGATCACCACAATGGCGGGCTGGCGCGTAATTTGCGCGCCCAGCTGCTCGATCAGCGGCTGTACCCGCTGCGGCACCCAATCGTTGCGGCTGCGCAGCTCTTCGAGCAATCCGGCTTTGATAAACGGGATATGTTGATCGGTGCGCGTCAAGCCATAACCCTGGCTGCGTTGCCAGGATTCCGCCAACGGCTGGGTCAGCAAGCTGGCGCCCTCTGCGGGCAAGCGGTCGTCAGACAACATGCGTTTCTCCCCCGTTCGCGAGTGTTGCAAATGTGTATCATAAATGTGCACCAGGCGTTGCGACACGGGACACAAAAAATCATCGGCGACGGCGGCGCCACCCGAAGTTCTCAGCCCTCTCAATGCTTAAGGTTTTAATAACTCGTTCTTTTTTTTACGGATGCTACCTCTGTCGCTAATCTGGCACGCGCCGTGCTTCTCTTTGCTGCGGCGACATGCCGCATTCACAGGCGCAGCCCAATAGCGCCGCTTTTCATCTGCAGAGAGGTGCTTAACATGAAATATGTCCACCCCGGTTTGCCTGGCTCGCTGGTTTCGTTCCGCAAACGCTATGGCAACTACATTGGCGGCAAATTCGTCGAACCGGTATCCGGCAACTACTTCACCAACACCTCGCCGGTGACCGGCCAGCCGATCGCCGAATTCCCGCGTTCCGACGCCAAAGACATCGAGCTGGCGCTTGACGCGGCGCATGCGGCGGCGGAAGCCTGGGGTAAAACCAGCGTGCAGGAGCGTTCCAACGTGCTGCTGGCGATCGCCGATCGCATCGAATCGCGGCTGGAGATGCTGGCGCTGACCGAAACCTGGGACAACGGCAAACCGATCCGCGAAACCCTGAATGCCGATCTGCCGTTGGCGGTCGACCATTTCCGTTACTTCGCCGGTTGCCTGCGCGCGCAGGAAGGCACCGCGGCGGAGATCGACCAGAACACCGTGGCCTACCATATCTATGAACCGCTGGGCGTGGTCGGCCAGATCATTCCGTGGAACTTCCCGCTGCTGATGGCCGCCTGGAAACTGGCGCCAGCGCTGGCGGGCGGTAACTGCGTGGTGCTGAAACCGGCGGAACAAACGCCGCTCGGCATCAGCGTGCTGATGGAAGAGATCGGCGATCTGCTGCCGCCGGGCGTGCTCAACGTAGTGCAAGGTTTTGGCGCCGAGGCCGGCGAAGCGCTGGCGCGCAGCAAACGCATTGAAAAAATCGCCTTCACCGGCTCCACGCCGGTCGGCCGCCATATCCTCGCCTGTGCGGCGGAGAACATCATCCCCAGCACCGTCGAGCTGGGCGGAAAATCGCCGAACATTTATTTTGAAGACATCATGCAGGCGGAACCGGCGTTTATCGACAAAGCGGTTGAGGGGCTGGTGCTGGGCTTCTTCAACCAGGGGGAGGTGTGCACCTGCCCTTCACGCGCGCTGATCCAGGAATCCATCTACCCGCAGTTTATGGAGAAAGTGCTGGCGCGTATCGCTACCATCCGCCAGGGCGATCCCTTCGACACCGAGACCATGATCGGCGCCCAGGCGTCAAAACAGCAGTACGACAAGATCCTGTCCTATATCGAGATCGCTAAAAACGAGGGAGGCAAAATCGTTGTGGGCGGCGAGCCCGCCCAGCGCGGCGACGAAGTGCAAAACGGTTTCTACCTGCAGCCGACGCTGATTACCGGCAACAACAGCATGCGTTTCTTCCGCGAGGAGATCTTCGGGCCGGTGATTGGCGTCACCACCTTCAAGGATGAGGCCGAAGCCCTGGCGCTGGCCAACGACACCGAGTTTGGGCTGGGCGCCGGGCTGTGGACCCGCGACATCAACCGCGCTTACCGCATGGGCCGCGCGATCAAGGCCGGGCGCGTGTGGACCAACTGCTACCACCTGTACCCGGCGCACGCCGCGTTCGGCGGCTACAAGAACTCCGGCATCGGACGCGAAACCCACAAGGCGGCGCTGTCGCACTATCAACAGGTGAAAAACCTGCTGGTCAGCTACGACGCCAAGCCGCTGGGCCTGTTCTGAATCCGGCGTAATGACAAGAAGGCCACCCGCAGGTGGCCTTCTTTTTTTCGCGTGGCCTACTTCGCCATGCCGAGATCGATCACCATGCGACCGCGAATGGTGCCCGCCTTCATCTCGTCGAAGATGGTGTTGATATCCCCCAGCGGCCGCTTGGTCACTTTCGGCGTCACCTTGCCTTCGGCGGCGAACTGGAACGCCTCCTTCAGATCTTCGCGCGTGCCCACCAGCGAACCCACCACCTGAATGCCGTCCAGCACCAGGCGCGGAATGCTCAGATCCATGCTCTCCGGCGGCAGCCCCACGGCCACCACTTTACCGCCGGCGCGCACCGCATTCACCGCCGAGTTGAAGGCGGCTTTCGCCACCGCCGTCACCACCGCCGCGTGAGCGCCGCCGGTTTGCTGCTGAATGATCTCCTCCGCGTTTTGCGTTTTGGAGTTGATGGTCAGATCGGCGCCGATCTGTTTGGCGAACTCCAGCTGACCGTCGTTGACGTCGATGGCGATCACTTTGGCGTTAAACACGTTCTTGGCATACTGCAGCGCCAGGTTGCCCAGCCCGCCCAAGCCGTAGATGGCGATCCACTGCCCCGGTTTGATATCGGAAATCTTCACCGCCTTGTAGGTGGTGACGCCGGCGCAGGTGATGCTGCTGGCGGCGAAAGAATCGAGCCCATCCGGCACTTTCACCGCGTAGTCCGCCACCACGATGCACTCTTCCGCCATGCCGCCGTCAACGCTATAGCCGGCGTTTTTCACCGAGCGGCACAGGGTCTCGTTGCCGCTGACGCAGTATTCGCAATGGCCGCACCCCTGGTAAAACCAGGCGACGCTGGCGCGGTCACCCACTTTTAACGAGGTGACGCCCTCACCGACGGCGGAGACCACGCCGATGCCCTCATGCCCCAACGTAATGCCCGGCACCTCACCGAAATCGCCATTTTTCACGTGCAAATCGGTGTGGCACACCCCGCAACACTCCATTTTCAACGCCGCTTCGCCGTGCTTCAGCGGGCGCAGCACTTTATCCTGAATGTCTACGGTATGGTTTTTCGTCACTACGGCAGCTTTCATGGTGTTTTCCTTAGCAGAGTGGGAAGTACAGTTGTTAATGTAGTGACTGTATTCGGTGAGGGCAAGTGCCACCTGTTTTGTGTAAAAACAAATAATTAAATATGAATCAGTCTGCTTATTTCATAAAAAACCATTAACAGACGGCGCGATCGCCTCGAGGTTGGCAGCCGTGAACGATCGCGCCTCCATGGCTTGATTTATCCCTTGAAGCGATTAACTGGGATTTTGAGGTAGTGCCGCCCATCATCTTCGCAATCTGGCAGAACGCCGCCGCGAATATTGACCTGCAGCGCCATCAGCATCAATTCCGGATGCGGCAACGTGGCGTCTCGCTGCTTTCTTTGCGCGATAAATTGGGCTTTATCCATGTTGGCCACCCAGGGGTTGTTCTCGCGCTGCTCTCGCACGGTGCTTTCCCAGCGGGCCTCACGCCCCGCCGGGCGATAATCATGGCCGGTAAACAGGCGGGTATCCGCTGGCAGGCTCAAGATCCGCTGCAACGAATCCCACAGGGCTTCCGCATTTCCGCCGGGGAAATCGGCCCTTGCGGTGCCGCTGTCCGGCATGAAAAACGTATCGTGAATAAACGCCGCATCGGCGATGTGATAAGTGACGGACGCCAGGGTGTGGCCAGGAGACAGCAAGACTTCAGCACGCAGGTTGCCGATAAAAAAGACGTCCCCATCCGCAAATAGCGCATCCCACAGGGTTTCGGCGGGAGGCAATTCTTTCAAATTATAGATGTCTTGCCACAGCCCCTGCACGGCGGTAATTTTTTCGCCTATGCCGGTGAGAGCGCCGGTTTTCTGCGCCAGCCAGGTGGCGGCAGAAAAATGGTCGGCATGCGGGTGCGTATCCAGCACCCAGGCCACTCCCCATCCTTGCTGCTGGATAAAGCTTAAAATGGTGCGGGCCTGCTGATGCGAGACCGTGCCCGATCGGCGATCAAAATCCAGCACCGGGTCGATGATGGCGCAGCGACGCGCTGCGGGATCGGCGACGACATACTGCAGGCTGCCGCTTTCCGGCTCATAAAACGCGTGCACTTGCGCGTGAGGCTGAACGGCCTGATGCCGGCCATACCAGCCCAGCGCCTTATCGGCATCGGCGCCATACTCTGCGCACTGGCTGCGAAATTGCGCTTCGTCTATCTGGCCTTCACGCAGCGCATACAGCAGGGAAAGGCAGGCAGAACGCGCTCCGCTCCTGCAATGCGCCAGGCTCTTCTCACCCCGCCGCAACAGGTAATGGAAGGTATAAACGGTCTCCCAGGTCAGCGTGTCGAATGTGTAAGGCAGATAGACGTAGCCCATTCCCCATTGCTCAGCCAATGCTTTTTCTTGTTGATGGTTAAGGTACTCGCCCGGCTCTTCATCTGGCCGATTGTTGACGATAAACCGATAGCCTTGTTGATGCAGGATGGCGAAATCATTCGCTGCGGGCGCCCCCGAAAAGGAGAGCTGATGATGGTAAGTACGGATGTGCATATTTTTTCCTTTTGTTTTATAGGCTTTTAAAAAGCATATAAAGGGCCAGCACCAACAACATGCCGGCATAGAGCACACGGATAATGTCCTCGCGTTTTTTCAGGCGCTCGGTGAGTGCCACCCCCACGACGCCCCCCAGAACACCGCCGACGATGAGCCAGCAGGTAATGACCAGCGACACCTTGCCGGACATGGCATAGCTTGCGCTTGTCGATAATCCCATGGCGGAAACCACCACCAGCGAGGTCGCCACCGCTTCAACCAGCGAAAAGCGGAAGAACCAGAGCAGCGCCGGCACCACCAAAAATCCGCCGCCGATGCCCAAAAAACCGGCCACCGCGCCCAGCGCCAGCACGCTGGGCCACACGATGGCGGGATGAAATGTCGGATGGGAGGACGGTAATCCGTTGCCTGCCCGATGATTTTTTTTCAGCGTCAATCCGGCGACAACCAGCATCAGCAGAGAGAAAGGCAGGGTTAAATGGTGCCCGTCCGTCATTTTTCCCACCTGAGAGCCAGCCAGCGTTCCCACCACCGCCACCAGAGAAACGGTAACGCCGGTCCGCCACCGGACGTTTCCTTTGGCGGCATGAACAAAAAGATTGATCAGCGCGCTAATGGCAACGGACATGGCACTGGTGCCTATAACCAAGTGCGTATCCGGGATTTTCACCATATACAGCAACAAGGGAACGCAGACGATGGATCCGCCTCCCCCGGTCAGAGCCAGGAGAAATCCGACTATTCCCCCGGTTATCACCAACAGCGTCAGGGTATAAAAAGTAAAATGGAAAAAATCCAATGCATTAATTCCCTTTCGATATTTATGGCATTTATTAACGATCAGTTTGCGTTGATTGTCAAATAACTTATTACATTTAGCTATTACATATAGCCAAATCGAATATGCAATTTTTAATATAACCATAAGTTCTATAAATTATCTTTAAATCTGAGCCGCAACCCCCTACTTTCTTATGAAAGGAGACCTGCATGAAACCAGAAAAAATAAACACCCTGAAGAAAGTTGTTGTTATTGGCGGTGGTTCATCTGGCATCGGCGTCATCGCAAGCATAAGGAAGCGAGTTAAAGATGCGGATATAACTGTCGTTGAACCCAATGACTGTCATTATTACCAGCCGGCATGGACCCTGGTGGGCGGCGGGCTCTTTGATATCAATAAAACGCAGCGCGCCATGCGCGATGTTATTCCTTCTGGCGTCTCATGGCTCCAGGACAGCGTTGTCAGGGTTGATCCCAATGAAAAATATATCGAGACCCGTCAGGGGAAACGCGTAAGCTATGATTTCCTTATTGTTGCCTGCGGCCTTGTTTTACGTTGGGATAAAATAGAAGGCCTTGAAGAGACGTTAGGATTTAACGGCGTCACCTCTAATTATCGTTTTGATCTTGCAGAATACACCTGGCAACTGGTCCGGGAGATGCAAGGCGGCAAGGCGATATTTTCCCAACCCACGCTTCCCATAAAATGCGCCGGCGCGCCGCAAAAAGCCTTATATCTTTCATGCGACCATTGGCGGCGGCAAGGCGTTCTGAATAATATTAACGTCAATTTCTGCCTTGCGGGCACGGCGGTTTTCGGCATTCCGCAATTTGTCCCCCCGCTGAGTGGCTATTTGGAAAAATACCGTGCACAGGTCAACTTCAATCATAATTTAATCCGTATAGATGGCGAAAATCGGCAAGCGATATTTGCCGTGGAGAAAAATGAAGAGGAAAAACGCGAGTTAACCCTGCCCTTCGATATGCTTCACGTGGTGCCGCCTCAATCAGCCCCGGCGTTTATTTCGCAAAGCGGACTCGCGGATGGCACCGGCTGGTGCGATGTGGATAAATTGACGCTGCAACATAAGCATTGGCCGGATATTTTTGCGGTAGGCGACTGTTGCTCAACGCCAAACGCCAAAACCCTGGCGGCAGCGCGAAAGCAGGTGGTGGTGGTGGCGGAAAACGTCGCGGCACGTATTCATGGCACGCCTCTCACAGCCCATTATGATGGTTATGGTTCCTGTCCATTGACGGTCGAGAAAGGCAAAGTTGTGCTGGCGGAGTTTGGCTATGACGGTAAATTGCTGCCCACGTTTCCACTGCTCGACGCAACCCAGCCCAGCCGTATGGCCTGGTGGCTGAAAGCCTGTTTTTTACCCCGGTTTTATTGGGCGGGCATGCTGCGCGGGGTTGAATGGTTTGCCGGAAGCAAGCGGCCGTGATGCACTCTCGGCTCCCCTTGTCGCTCTGGCCGCAGCAGGCGCTTGACTATTCGGCGATACACGGCCACCATCGCTTGCGAGCCAGCAGGCTGATTGCAAGCCGTCACCACTAACCGGTCGATCAACGATGAAAAACGCACCCGCCGTTACGATTCACTACTGTTCACAATGCAACTGGCTGCTGCGCGCCGGCTGGATGGCGCAAGAGCTGCTGAGCACCTTCGGCGACGATCTCGCCTCCGTCACCCTGATGCCGGGCACCGGCGGGGTCTACCAAATCAGCGTCGATGGCGTGATGATTTGGGATCGCAAGATTGACGGCGGCTTCCCCGATGCGGCGCAGTTAAAGCAGCGGCTGCGCGATCACAGCTTCCCCGATCGTTCTCTCGGCCACAGCGACGGTAAAAAAGCCAGACACTGAAGGCCGTCAGCGCCCCGTCGGCGGCTGCGCGCCGAGAATGCGCGGCATCGTTTCTTTCATCATTTCCATGAATTTGCGTAAACGCGCGGGATAATAGCTGGCGTAGGGATACAACAGGTAAATAGGCAGTGGCTCAGCTCGCCACAGGGGTAACAGCGTCTGCAGAGCGCCTTGCGCCAATTCTTCTTTCACCACCCAAGACGACACGATCGCGACGCCCAGCCCTTCCAGCGCCGCCTTGCGCGCCGCATAAAGGCTGTCGGTGCTCAACCTCGGCGCGATGTCGAAACGCCGCTGTTCACCGCTGGTCGCGTGGGTCAAGACGACCTCATTACGATAAAAACTGTTTACCGCCAGCCACGGCAATGAGGCCAAATCGTCGAGATCGACGATCGCCGGTCGTTCAGCCAACAGCGCCGGTGACGCCACCGTGCTGCGCGGCACCTCCGCCAGCAACACCGCCACGACCGACGGATCGGTCACCGCACCGACGTGAATGGCGCAATCCACCCCCTCGGGAATAAAGTCCGGAGAATGATCGTTCAGCGTCCACTCAACGTAAGTTTGCGGGTAGCGCCGCAAATACTTGCCCAACGGACCGATCAGCTGCTCCTGGCCGAATGCGTGCGGCGCCCGCACGCGCAACACGCCGACCGGTTCGTCGCGCGCGCCGCCAAGCCCTTCTTCCAGGCTTTGCCATTGTTCAATCAGCCCCCGCGCCTGGCGGTAACAGCGCTCGCCGTCGTCGGTCAGTTTGAGGGCGTGGGTGGTCCGCTGGATCAGTTTGGCGCCCAGCAGCTGTTCCAATGCCTGCAGACGCCGGCTGATCGTCGGCTGAGAAGTGCCCAGCTGCTGCGCCGCCGCCGACAGGCTGCCGCTTTCGACGATGCGCACCAGCGTATGCAGCAAAGTTATGCGGTCGCCGTTAGGTAAGTTAATTTTATTCATACGTTGAGTGTATAACAGTTTTACCTGCGAGGGGGCTACAGCGGCATGAAGCAAGCGGTAAAAATGACCGCACATTCACTTTGCAGGAATTTTTACCATGAACACCGCCACCACCCACGGTGCACCGTCCGCCAACGTCGTATTTCTGCTGGCCGCCGGCGCCGGCCTCAGCGTCGCGTCAATCTATTACAGCCAGCCCATGCTTGGCATGATGGGCGCCGATTTCCACGCCGGCGTCGCCGATGCCGGCATGGTGCCGACGCTGACCCAGTTAGGCTATGCGCTGGGCATTTTACTGTTGGCGCCGCTCGGCGACCGGTACGATCGCCGGCGGATCATTCTGGTAAAAGGCGCGCTGCTGACGCTGACGCTGTTACTCTGTGCTTTTGCTGCCTCGTTCCCGCTGTTGTTGCTCAGCAGCCTGGCGATAGGCCTGACCGCCACCGTCGCGCAGGACATTATCCCCGCCGCCGCCACGCTGGCGCCGGAGGCCAGCCGCGGCAAAACCGTCGGCGCAGTGATGACCGGGCTATTGGCCGGCATTTTGCTGTCGCGGGTGTTCAGCGGCGCGATCGCCGAGTACGCCGGCTGGCGCAGCGTCTACGCACTCGCGGCGCTGGGCGTTTTGTCGATCACGCTGGCGATCTGGCGCATGTTGCCGCGTCTTCGCCCTCATAACGCGCTGAGTTACCCCGCGCTGCTGCGCTCGCTGGGACATCTGTGGGCCGAGTATCCAGCGCTACGGCGCGCAACGCTGGCGCAAGGCTTTCTGTCATTGGGCTTCAGCGCTTTCTGGTCAACGCTGGCGTTGATGCTGGCGGAGCGCTACCAGATCGGCAGCGCGGCCGCCGGCGCGTTTGGCCTGGCGGGGGCGGCGGGTGCGCTGGCGGCGCCGTTGGCGGGCAGTCTGGCCGATCGGCACGGCCCTGACGTCGTGACCCGTATCGGCGCGGGACTGGTCCTGGCCTCCTTCGCCTTGATGTTTCTGCTGCCGCTGTTGCCGCTCCCGGCGCAACTGGCGCTGATTGCGCTGAGCGCCGTCGGATTCGACCTGGGCATCCAGGCTACGCTGATCGCGCACCAAACCATCGTTTACGGTCTCGATCCGGCAGCCCGCAGCCGATTGAACGCCCTCTTGTTCACCGGCGTGTTCATCGGTATGGCGACCGGCGCCGCCCTCGGCAGCCGCATTCTGGCAAGCGCGGGCTGGCCGGGCGTCGTGGCGCTGGCGACGGCGGCGGGGGCCGTGGCGCTGTGGATCCGCAGCGGGCGCAAAACGGCGCGCGTAGTGGCCTGATAGCGCCCTCTGCTGGCGCAAGCGGTTGATTTCACCCAGGCCTCTTGCGCTATACTGAGCGCCCTTTTTGCTACGCATTTAAAACAATTTTATGATGGAACGCTTGCTAGAAAACGCGATGTGCGCCTCCCGCTGGCTGCTCGCGCCGGTTTATTTCGGCCTTTCGCTCACTCTGGTCGCCCTGTCGATCAAGTTTTTTCAGGAAATTCTCCACGTCCTGCCAAATATTTTTGCCGTTACCGAAGCCGATCTGGTGTTGACCTTGCTGTCGCTGATCGACATGGCGCTGGTCGGCGGCCTGTTGGTGATGGTGATGTTCTCCGGCTATGAAAACTTCGTCTCGCAATTGGATATCACCGAAGGGAAAGAGAAACTCAGCTGGCTGGGCAAAATGGACGCCACCTCGCTGAAAAACAAGGTCGCCGCATCTATCGTCGCCATCTCCTCCATTCACCTGCTGCGGGTGTTTATGGACGCCAAGAACGTGCCCGACAACAAGCTGATGTGGTATGTGATCATCCACCTCACCTTCGTGCTCTCCGCCTTCGTGATGGGTTATTTGGACAAGGTGACCCGCTCCAAGCACTAAACGCGCCACCACGCCCGATCGTCAGGATCGGGTGTCTTCCCCTCCTTCGCTGTTCCCCAACCGTCACCGCCGTCATGTCTTTCATCTGGCACATCTGATGATAATTTTATTATAATGTCATTACACTCATTATGGACCGAACGCCGGCCACGCACCGGATTCGCCGCAGACAGGATCACGCACTTCCATGCCATTAAACGGTCACCCCCTGCAATTCAACGATATTCAGGCGATCCTGCCTCATCGTTATCCCTGCCTGTTGGTCGATCGCGTGCTGCCCGCCGGCACCTGCATTGCCGAAGGCCGGCTGAGCGCCATCAAGAACATCACCGCCAATGAGCCGACGTTCTGGAACGGCCATGCGCACTTCGCCGGTTTTCCCGGCGTGCTGTTGGTGGAAGCGCTGGCGCAAAGCACCGGGCTGCTGGCGCATTATTATCTCGGGGCGTTGAATGAAGGGGAACATTACTACTTCGCTTCCATTCAGCGGGCGCGGTTTTATCGCGCCGCCCGTCCCGGCGACCAGGTGTTGATGGAGGTCGCCTTTGTACGCCGGCGGGGCGCGATCGCCCGCTTCACCGGCCGCGCCAGCATCGATGGCCGGCGCATTTGCACCGCCGATTTCATGTGCGCCCGTAAATAGGCCGCTTGCCAAAGGAAACCTGCGAATACCATGTCTCTGGTTGACAGCTTACTCAGAACCCTCGATTTCTCCCCGCGCGGCCAGGTGATCGCTCGCGAAACCGACGCCTGGGGCGAAATCATCGTTTCCGATCACAAGGACTACCGCACGCTGCGGTTTGACGGCATCTGCGAGCAAAGCAAGATGAGCCTCAGCAACCCCGCGCAACCGATCCACAACTACATCAAAGCGATGCTGATGGCGGTGGCCTGGCAGCCGCCGACCTCGGCGTTGATCCTGGGATTAGGTGGCGGCAGCTTGCTGCGTGCGCTGCACGCGCTCGATCCGGCCATGCGTCTGGACGTGGTTGAACTGCGCGCCGCGGTGATCGCCGTCGCGCGCCGCTATTTTACGCTGCCGGCCACCGACACCATCAGCCTGCGTACCGCCGACGCCATGGACTTTGTGCGCCCGCCCGCCGAGACGCGTTACGATCTGATTTTCTCCGATCTCTATTCGGCGTTCGCCATGGATCCGCAGCAAGGCACCCAGACATTCCTGGAAAACTGCGCCGCGCGGCTGAACGACGGGGGCTGGCTGGTGCTCAATTACCACGATCTGCCCGATGAAAACAGCCTGCTGTACCACAGCCTGCACCGGATATTCGGCACCGTATTATTTTGCGTCGCCCCCAGCGGCAACGTGATCATTTACGCCACGCCGGCGCAGGTGACGTTGCCGCTCAGCACGCTGCGCACGCTGGCCGCCGGCAGCGGCGAGCTGTTCAACTGCGAACTCGGCTACCTGTCACGCAAAATAGAACGGCTGCATTTCCGCTAAGAACGAGCGGCGACGCGGTCTGGCTGGCCGCTTCGTCCACATGGTATTATCATTCAGTCATCATTCTCTGGAGGATCCTGATGGAAAAGAAAACGGCGCGGCTAACGGTGCTGATTGACCCGGACAAGAAGAAAGCTCTGGAAGAGCTGTGCCTGCAGCAGGACGTCACCCCTTCTCAGGTGGTGCGTCAACTGATCCGCGATTATCTGCACAAGCATCAGGTGGATTATCCCAGCCAGCCGACCCACGCCAATCCGCGCGTCGAGAGCAATTGAGGCGGCCCGCCCCATAAACCGTGAAGCGCGCTTTGCCCCCCTGCGCGCGTCCCTAATCCGAATCCTCCACGGCGGTCTGTCCATCCTGCGATATCGCTGCTACTGTTTTAGGCGTTCATTATTCTCTCTTGGGGAAGGAAACGCGCCATGTTCAGCCATATTACCGTCGGCGTCAGCGATCTGGATGCCGCCGCCGCGTTCTACGACGCCATTCTGTTGCCATTGGGCTTACAACGGCGGGAAGTGACGCCGGACGGCGGCCCCGCCGCCCGCTGCTGGGTGATGCCAGGCCAAACGCTGCCGCGTTTTTACGCCTACCAACCCTTCGACAGACAGCCCGCCAGCGCCGGCAACGGCAGCATGCTGGCCTTCCTCGCCGCCGACGAGCTGGCGGTTAAACGCGCCTACGCCGCCGGTCTGCTGGCGGGCGGCAGCAGTGAAGGCGAGCCCGGCGAGCGCGCGCACTACGGCAAAGGCTATTTCGGCGCTTACCTGCGCGATCCCGACGGCAACAAGGTGCATGTGGTTTATCGGGGAGATCTCGCCTGATGAAATGCTCGGTTTACATCGCCACCAGCGTAGACGGATTCATTGCCGGCCCGGATGGCGACATCGACTGGCTGCTGCGACCCGAATATGCGGTTTCGCTGCTCAATGGGTTAAGTTTTGAAGCGTTTGTCGCCGACATCGACGCGCTGGTGATGGGCCGCCATACCTATGATAAAGTCCGCGCCTTTCCCGAGTGGCCCTATGGCGCACTGCCGGTGGTGGTGCTGTCGACGCAGCCGCCCGCGCCGCACGCAACAGGCCACGTTCGCTGGATGAATGGCGAACCGGCGGCCATCGTGGCGCAGTTGGCCGAGCAAGGCTGCCGTCACCTGTATATCGACGGCGGCCAGACCGTGCAGCGCTTCCTGCAGGCCGGCTTGATCGACGAACTGACGATTACGCGCGTGCCGCTGCTGCTGGGCGGCGGTATCCCCTTATTCGGCGCCGATGGCCAGGAGCAGCGCCTGCGCCTGCTTGCCGTCACCTCATCGGACAACGGTTTCGTGCAAGAACGCTACGCGGTTCAGCGCGCGCCGTAACGCAGCATCAGGCGGCGGCCGCCGAAGGTGATGAGCAACGCCGCCAATGCCAACAGCGCCGCCACGCCGTAGGTCACCCGCATGCCGTAAGCCGCGGCGGCCGCAGTGCCCGCGACCTGCTGCGAAGCCAGATAAAACAGCGCCCCCATCGCCGACGCGCCGGTGATCGCCCCCAGATTGCGCGACAGGTTCACCATGCCGGCGATCAGCCCGCGCCGTTCAGGAAACAGATCCTTCATCAGCATGGTGTTGTTGGCCACCTGAAACAGCGCATAGCCGGCGGTCAACAGCGCGATCGGCGCGACATAGCCAAGTACGCCCCAGCGGCCCAGCAGCGACAGCAATCCCGCCCCGGCAGCCACTGCCGCCAGCCCAAGCTGGGCGATGCGTTGCGATCCAAAGCGATCCACCAGATATCCCGCCGGAATACCGGTCAGGATCGCCACCGCCGGCCCCGCCGACATCACCAGTCCCACCTGCGCGGCGCTTAACCCCAGCGCCCGCGACAGATAGAACGGCCCGACCACCAGCGTGGCGGTCATCACCGTCATCACCAGCGCACTGGCCGCCAGCCCCGCCGTCAGGGCCGGATGGCGGAACATCGACGGCGCAAGCAGCGGCGATGCGGCGCGGCGCTCCACGCGGATAAACAACCCCGCCGCCAGCAGAGCGCCCAACATCAACCCCAGGTTAAGCGCGCCGAAGTCGCCGCGCCCGAGGGTCATCGCCAGCGAATAGCAGAGCAACGCGCCGCCCAGCAGCAACGTGCCGGCGCGATCGAACGGTTCCGCACGCGTTGCCGCGCGCGGCCCATTCGGCAAGTATCGCCAGGCAAGCCACAGCGCCAGCAGGCCCAATGGCAGGTTGATCAGGAACATCGCCCGCCAGCCGAAACCGGCGATCAGCGCACCGCCCAACGACGGCCCCAGCGCGGTGCCCACGGCCGACATCGTGCCGAGCAGCCCCATCGCGCGGCCGATTTTTTCCGTCCCCAGAACCTCGCCCGCCAGCGCCATGGCGATTGACATCATGACCGCTCCCCCCAACCCCTGCGCCAGGCGCGCCGCCAGCAACAGCCACAGTTGCGGAGCCAGCGTGCAAATCAGCGAAGCGGCGGTAAACAGCGCGATGCCCGCCAGCAGCAGGCGGCGGCGATTGAGGCTGTCGCCCAAACGGCCGATGCCGATAATGCAAGTGGTGACGGCCAGCAAATAGCAGAGCAACACCCACTGCACCGCCTGGAACGAGGCATGGAACGCAGTGGCGAGCGCCGGCAGCCCGACGTTGGCAATGCTGATGCCAAGCGATGACAGCAGCATGCTCAGAGAAAGAGCGGCCAGTATGCCGCGGACGCCTTGCGGCGAAGGGTGGGATAACATGATGAACACTCCTGACCTAGACTGCGGGTAATCCTATGTCAGGGGTTAGCATGGCGGAAGACGCATGGCATGCACTGTATCCATGCGCCTGACGCCTTATCTGACGCGAGCCGTTACCAGGCGGCGATTTCCGCCTCGGAGAGCGGCAACGGCTGAGTCACACCGGTTTCCGCCGCCAGGGTGGCCGCTTCCAGCACCGCCATCACCGCCAACGCCTGCGCTGCGGTAACCGGGTTGGCGCCTGCGCCGCGCAACGCATCGCGCACCTGGAAGTAATACTGGCGCTGATCGCCATCCGGCGTCGGCAGCGTGCGCATCGGCTCCGTGCCGATAAACAGGCTCATCGCGTCGTCGTCTTTGCCCCACTCCGCCGAACCCGGCGTCACGCCGGCCAGCAGCTGGCTCTCCTGCCCGTCGGCGCGCGCTTTGACCACGCTGCCTTTCTCGCCGTGCACGGTAAAGCGTGAGACGCCGCCCGCCACCAGCATGCTGCCGTGCAGGATCACGCGGTGCGTCGGATAGTTCAGCACCACGTGGGCCCAGTCGTTAATCTGCGCGTTGGGGCGCAACGTAGCGATGTTGGCCTGCACGCTGTGCGGCAAACCGAACAGCTGCAGCGCCTGATCGACCATGTGCGGCCCCAGATCGAACCACAGCCCGCTGCCTGGGAGGTTTTGTTCACGCCAGCGCACCCGTACTTCAGGGCGATAGCGGTCGATATGGGACTCAAAGTGCGTCACCTTACCGATCAGCCCCTGCTCGATCACCTGTTTCACCCCCAGGAAATCGCTGTCCCAGCGACGGTTCTGGAACACCGACAGCAGGCGGCCGTGCTTCTCCGCCGCGGCAATCAGCGCGCGCGCCTGCGCCAAATCCAGCGTAAACGGCTTATCCACCACCACGTGCTTGCCCGCCTCCAGCGCGGCCAGCGCCAGCGGCGCATGGGTGTCGTTCGGCGATGCGATCACCACCAAATCCACCTCCGGCCGGCGGATGGCCTCCAGCGGATCGGCGATCACCTGCGCGTGCGGCAGATCGGCATGTACCTTGGCGGCATCGCGCGAAGCCACCACGCTCAGTTCCAACCCCGGCACCGCGTTAATCAGCGGCGCGTGAAACGCCTTGCCGACAAAGCCGTAGCCAATCAGCGCCACCTGCAACGGTCGAGCGGTATCGTTCATCAGTGTTCTCCTCTAGCGGTCGTCGGCGACGACACAAAGTTCAATCAATGATTGTTCGTCCAGGTTGTCCCACGGGCGATCGGTAAACAGGCGTTGGATCTGCGCCAGATCCGCAACGTGATGCGGTTCGCAGCGGTCCAGTTTCATATGGTCGGCCACCAGCCAGCGCTCGCCGCTGTTAGCCAGCATGGCGCGTTTGACCTCTGCATCGGCCTCTTCGCCGGCGCTCAGTCCCAGCTGAGGATGCACCGCGCAGGCGCCCAGCAAGGCGATATCCGCACGGTAGCGCGCCAGCAACGCCAGCGTGGCGCTGCCGGCGAACAGCCGCTGGCGCGCATCCCACTGGCCGCCGAGCAAGATCAGGTTGATCTCCGGCCTGTCGCTCAGGCACTGCGCGATATCCAGCGAAGCGGTGATCACCGTCGCCGGGCCGCGCAACGCCTGCGCCACCGCCAACAGCGTACTGCCCGCATCCAGCATCAGGGTGCTGCCGGGCGGGATCTGCGCGGCCACCGCGCGGCCAAGCCGCTGCTTGACCTGCGGCAACAGCGCAGCGCGCGCCTGGCGCGGCATGCCGGACGGTTCGAGCGCTATCGCGCCGCCGTGATGTTTCTGCGCCAACCCTTGCCGCTCGAGATCGGCCAAGTCGCGGCGCACGGTATCGACCGAAACACCGATGGCGGTGGCCAATTCCGCCACCGCCGCCTGCCCGCGTTCGCTGAGCAAATCCAGTAAATGGCGCTGTCGTGCCGCTTTGTGCATGGGGTCATTTCCGCAGTAGAACGCATAAAACAGCAATATACCGCAAAAAGAAGCAAAAAAGAACGCCCGTCGGCGGCGCATTCCGCATCAAACATTAAAAAAGCATTAGGTGGATAATCGAGCGTCACCAACAAGGAGAAGTTATGAAAATCGACCTGATGTTCGACGATACCGCCGCCAGAGCGGTGCAATACAACGCCCGCGCGTCGGTGGAGGATTTTGACGCCTGCATGGCGGAATACGCCGCGCTGGCCCAGCGCGCCAAGGCACAGACGCCCGGCATTTACGATCTGCGTTACGGCATGAGCGCCGCCGAGCGCCTCGATCTGTTCCCGGCCTGCACGCAGCCCGCCCCGCTGCTGATCTTTATTCATGGCGGCTACTGGCATTCACAGCGCAAAGAGGAAGCCTGTTCGATGGCCGCCGCGTTTGCCCAGCGCGGCGTGGCCGTCGCCACGCTGGAATACACGCTGGCGCCAGAAGCGACGCTGGCGGAGATCGTGCACGAGGTGCGCAGCGCCGTCGCCTGGCTTTATCATCACGGGGCGCCTTTCGGCATCGATCCGGCGCGCATTTTCGTCAGCGGCAGTTCGGCCGGCGGCCACCTGTGCGGCATGCTGATCGCCGACGGCTGGCAACAACGCTATCGCCTGCCGCCCGACGCGATCAAAGGCGCGCTGGCGCTGAGCGGCCTCTACGATTTGCGCCCGCTGTGCGATATCTACATCAACGACTGGCTGCATCTGACACCCGAACAGGCGCAAACCCTCAGCCCGCTGTTTCTGCTGCCGGAGAAAGACCATGCGCCGCAGATCCTGCTCGACGTCGGCCAACGCGAAACGCAAGGGTTCAAAAACCAGACGCAGGCCTATTATGACGCCTGCCTGGCGCGCGGCCTCGACGTTCAATTGCTGGCCGATCGCTACTGCAATCACTTTACGCTGGTCAACGAACTGGCCGATGCGGAAAGCGCGATGTTCCGGCAGGTGATGGCGATGATTGACGCAACGCAGCGGTAGCCTGCCGTTGCAACCGCAGCCTGGCGGCAATCGCGATCGCCGCCAGTGCGGCAAACATGGCCCCACACAGCAGGCTGCCCTGTAGCCCCCACGCGGCGATAAACCAGCCTCCCGTCAGCGCCCCCACCGCCACCCCCAGATTGATAAAGGCGATATACAGCCCGGTGGCGAACGCTGGCGCCTGCGGCGCTTCGGATGTCAACCAGACCTGCGTCACGATCAAACCGCTGGTGTGCACCGCTCCCCAATACAGACAAAGCACCGTCATCGAACCGATATTCGCGCTGCCGTAGCGATACAGCAGCGCATAAGCCACAATCAAGGCTATCGGATGCAGCAGCACCGTCACTGCACGATGGCGGCTCAACCCCTTGCCGGCCAACAGATTGCCCGCGACGCCGCCCACACCGAACACCACCAGAAGAAAGCCGATGGCGGCGGCGCCAATGCCGGCTTCACGGCTGAGGTACTCGGCCGCATAAGCGTAGACGGCGAACATCGCGGCAAAGATCAGCACGCAGGTAATGATATTCAACCACAGCGTGCCGCTGCGCAGGATTGCCAACTGTTTGCCATAGCTGAGGCGCTGCACGGCCGCATCAGGCAAGCGCCACAGCAATCCCAACGCCGCCAGAAGGTTTACCAGCGCGCAAAATCGGAACGACGCCTCATAGCTGAACTGCCCGGCGATCCATTGCGTCAATGGTATCCCCAACACCATGCCCATGCTGGTGCCGATAAACGCATAGGCGGTTGCTTTGGTGGCCAGATGCGGCGGATAAAGCGCCGCGGCCGCCACCATGGCCAGTGAAAAATAGATCGGATGAAACAACGCCGGCACAATGCGCAGCAGCATCAGCATGGCAAAGCTGTCCGCCTGAGCGGCCAGCGCGCTGGCTGCCGCAAACACGGCCAACGCGATCAACAACATGCGTTTGCGATTGAAACGCGACGCCAGCAGCACCAACAGCGGCCCGAGCAGCGCGATGGTCAGGGCGAAGATCCCGACCAGCCAGCCGGCCTGCGCCGTGGAGATGCCATACCGTGCGATGATCTGCGGCAAAATGCCCACCACGCCGAACTCGATGCAGTAGACGCCGAACAGCCCCAGCGCGATGAAGAAAATCGGTGGCATCAGGCGCATTGCATCGCTCCCGTCGCGGCATAGACCGCCTGACAAATCTCGCCGACAAAGGCGCCGGACATGCCCTCCAGCGCCGTGTTGGTAAACGCCACCACGCTCAGTTGCCGGGCGGGATCGACGAACCACGAGTGGCCATAGGTGCCGCCCATTCGCCAGCTGCCAACGGACTCCGGCGTTTGCGCGGCGATGGGGTCTTTCAGTACGGTAATGCCGAGGCCGAAACCACGCCCCGGCCAAAACGGCATCGGCAAATCGCCGATTTGGTTGGTGGTCAGCGCCATCACCCATTCGGCCGGCAGCACCTGCCCGCCCCCCTGGCGCAACGCTTCCAGCAGGCGCAGGAAATCCTCCGCCGAGCCGACCATGCCGGCGCCGCCTGAGGCGTAAGCCAACGGATCCAACGCTCGCGCCGGCGACAGATGAAAACCGGCGCTGCCATCGATGAACGGTAAACGATCCGGTTGGCGCAAACGGCGCGGCTCGCCGGGATGGTCGGCGTAAGCGGCCGCCAGGCGCGCGGCGTCCACCGCAAGGAAATCGGTATCCGTCATCGCCAGCGGCCCGGTCACCCATTTTTTTACTGCCTGCGCCAGCGGCAGGCCGCTCGCCTGTTCGATCGCCGCGCCCAGGACATCGGTGGCGATGGAATAGCGCCACGCCGCGCCGGGCGCAGCCAGCAAAGGGGCGCAGGCAATACGCCGCACGTTCTCCTGCAGGCTGACAGACGCTTCATCCATGCCGTCGGAGACGCCCAGCTGGGCATAGAATCCCCCTTCCGGCTGGAAAAAGCGGTAGCTTAGTCCGGCGGTGTGGGTCATGAGATGCCGTAGCGTCATCAACGGAGCGGTGCCATCCGCCAGCCGCGGGCGAAAATTCGGCAGCCAACGGGTGATCGGATCGTCTAACCGCATGGCGCCTTGCGCCATCAATGCCAGCGCCGCCGTGGACACGATCGGTTTGGATACCGAAGCCAGACGAAACAGCGTATTGAGCGCCATCGGCTTGCCCGCTTCGCGATCTGCCATGCCCGCCGCGCGGCGATAAACGATCTCACCGCCCTGCGCCACCAAAACGACCGCGCCAACCAATCGTTTTTCGCGCAAGGCTTGCTCAATCGCGTTGGCAGAGGATCCGTATTCATTCATCTTTATTACCCCAGGTAGTCAGCCCATGCTGTCGCCACCGAGCATAGAGCGTGGCGATTAACGAAAAAACAGGCTAGATTTCCTTTCATAGCGGACACTCAAGTCCGCAATGGGGCAAGCAATGGATAATCTGTCTGGGGTGAACGTCTTTGTGCAGGCCGCAGAGACGCTGAGTTTCGTAGAGGCCGGGCGCGTGCTCGGCATTTCCGCTTCCGCAGTGGGGAAAAGCGTCGCCCGCCTGGAAAATCGGCTGGGCGCGCGTCTGTTCCACCGCAGCACGCGCAGCATGACGCTGACCGCAGAAGGCCGGCTGTTTCTGCACCGCTGCCAGCGCATTCTCGGGGAATTGGCGGCGGCGGAACGGGAAATCAGCGATACGCACAGCGCGCCGCGCGGCAAGCTGCGTGTCAGTTTGCCGCTGGTGGGCGGCCTGCTGAATCCGGTGCTGGCGGAATTTGTCCGGCGTTACCCGGAGATTGAGCTGGAAACCGATTTTTCCGACCGTCGAGTCGCGGTGATCGAAGAAGGGTTCGATGCGGTGATCCGCGTGGGCGATACCGAGGATTCTCGCTTAATGAGCCGCCAACTGGGCACGTTTCACCTACAGCTGGTGGCGGCGCCAGAGTATCTGCGCCGAGCGGGAATACCCCGCCAACCGGCAGAACTGCGCGATCACGCCTGCCTGTTATACAGATTCCCCACCACCGGCAAAGTCGAGACCTGGCCGGTGGCGGGCGGAGATAAACTGCTCGACGAAGGCCTGGGCAAGCGCACGGTATGCAACACCGTCGACACGCTGATTTACCTGGCGGAACAGGGCCTGGGCATCGCCTGCTTGCCCGATTTCGCGGTGCGAGAGGCGCTGGAGCGTCGGCGGCTCCAACCGGTGCTTGGCGACCACTGCCGACACAGTGGCAGTCTCAAAATTCTCTGGCCTTCAAGCAAACATCTTACACCGCGTCTCAGGGCATTTATCGACATCATGAGCGTTCGCCTTTTCTCGGCCTGAGTCCTCTATCGTGCTAGAGCAAATTCAGCTTTGCTTTGCACAAAAATAGCTAAGGCGCAGCCTGCCGCGCCTGCCAGCAGCTCTGACGACGGCGCAGTGCCGTCGTTATATTCCATTCAGAGATATGGAAGCGCCGTTCGTTCTTTCGGGACAACGAAAATCGCCACACAATACCTTTCACCCCGCACTCGTGCATAACCGTATATAAATTCAGGTGTTAACGCCTTGTCATTACCGATAACCGCCCAATTCGCCCATCTGATATTGAACAGCCAGCCGGATGAAAACGCCCTGTCAGCCGCTCGCCGCGGCGTGAAAGATTACTTCGCCTGCGCGCTGCCGATTGCCCGCGGGGCGTTGAGCGATGCCGGTCTGGCAGCGATCGGTAAGACGTTTCCGCCGAACGGCAGCGAGAACCGCGCACTGCGCTATGGCTATGTCAGCCACGCGTTGGACTTCGATGATTACCATCCTGCGCTGCGTGGCCATCCGAGCACCGTAGTGCTCTCAGCCCTGCTGGCGCTGAACGGTGAGAGTGACAATGTCACCGAGCTGTTAACCGCCTATGTCATCGGCGTAGAGGCCGCTGGCCGGCTGGGATTGGCCGCTGGCACGCAACATTACGCGCTGGGTTTTCACAGCACCGCCACCCTGGGCGCGGTCGCCGCCTGCGCCGCCGTGGCGCGTTATCTGCAGCTTGACCAGCGGCAGACGCAGATTGCTCTGGGCCTGGCGGCCACGCAGGCAGCGGGCCTGCGCAGCCAGTTCGGTTCGGCGGCCAAACCGCTGCACGCCGGGCTGGCGGCACGCAACGCGGTCAACGCCGCCCTGCTGGCTCAGGCCGGCTTCATCGGCCAACCGGAGGGCGTGCTGGACAGCCTGCTGACTTCCCACGGCGGCGGCCGGCAAAAACCGGAATGCCTGACCGCCGGCTGGGGCACGCCCTGGCGCATCCTGCAGCCGGGGCTGGAGTTCAAGCGGTACCCGACTTGCGGTGGCACTCACAGCGCGGCCGAGGCGGCGCTCGCCCTGCGCGCGCGGCTGCTGGCACAAGGCGACGCCCTTGCGGAGATCGCACAGGTTGAGGTCAGTTTTCCGCCCGGCGCAGATACTGCGCCCTTTATTCGCCAACCGGCCACCGGTGTGGAAGCGCGCTTTAGCCTCGAATACGTCATCGCCGATGCGCTATACCACGGCGAGGTCCCGCTGACGCATTACGGCGAGCAGCCTGTCGATGCGGCTATCGCCGCCCTGGCGGCAAAAGTTGAGCGTCATGCCGATCCCGCAGCCCCGCCGGACGCGCTCGATCCGGAGATGCGCTTCCATCGCCTGACCCTGACGCTGCAGGACGGGAGGCAAATAAGTGACATAGTCACAAGAAAGCAAACCGCCGCCCGGCCAACAGACCTCGACGCCAAGCTGCGCGCCATTCTGCAGCTGCTTCCGGGCCTTGAAGGCGAGAGCGTTATCCGCGACTGCGCGCTTATGTCCCCTGGCGCGCTGCCGCGACTGATTGCATTGTTAAATTAATAATAAAACAGGAATAATTATGAGTACTTCACCTTCAACACCATCGCGCCAACTCCGTCTCGGCCTGTTCGTTCAGGCGCTGGGGCACCACATCGGGGGATGGCGCGCAGAAGGCGCCAGCGGTTCACCAACCGATATCGACTGGTTCACCTGGATCGCAAAAAAAGCCGAAGAAGGCACCTTCGATATGTTCTTCGTCGGCGACGCGTTGGCAACCAGCGTGCACCGCCTGCCCTCGACGATGTCACGCCTGGAGCCGCTGACGCTGCTCGCGGCGCTGGCGGTCAACACCCGCCATATCGGGCTGGCGGCGACCGCCTCCACCACGTTCGATCAACCCTTCCACCTGGCACGCGCCATGGCCTCCATCGACCATATCAGCCACGGCCGCGCCGCCTGGAACGTGGTGACCTCTTTCTCCAGCGATGCGGCGCGCAACTTCAGCCGTGAAGATCTGCCGTCGCACGCCGAACGCTATGAAGTGGCGCGGGAATTCCTCGAGGCCAGCTACAAACTGTGGGACGGCTGGGAAAAAGACGCCATCGTGCGCGACAAGCAAAATGGCGTGTACGCCATCGACGAGAAAATCCACGCCGCCAACCATAAGGGCAAGCATTTCTCGGTGCAGGGCCCGCTGAACATTTCCCGCTCGCCGCAAGGACGGCCGGTGATCATTGAGGCCGGCTCTTCCCCGGCCGGCCAGCAGCTGGCGGCGGAAACCGCCGAAGTGGTGTTCACCGCCGCCGCCAGCCTGGAAGAAGGACAAGCTTTCTACCGCAGTCAGAAAAAATACGTGGCCGACGCCGGCCGCAACCCGGACCACCTGCTGATCCTGCCAGGTGTGATGCCGATTGTCGGGCGTACCAAAGAAGAAGCGCAGGAAACCTGGTATCAGCTGAATCAACTGGTGGATATCGATAACGGCATTGAGCAGCTGTCGGCGCGCTTTGGTTTCGATTTGAGCGATTATCCGCTGGACGGCCCGGTGCCGAACGTGGGCGCCACCGAAGGCGGCCAAAGCCGCGTGAAACTGCTGACCGATCTGGCCGCGCGGGAAAACCTGACGCTGCGTGAGCTGGCGGCCGTCGCGGCCGGTTCGCGCGGCCACCGCGTGGTGGTAGGCACCGCCGAAGAGATCGCCGACGACTTCCAGCTGTGGCTGGAACAGCAAGGCGCAGACGGCTTCAACATCATGCCGGCGGTATTGCCCAACCAGCTGGAACTGTTCGTCGAGCTGGTGATCCCGGAGCTGCGTCGCCGTGGCCTGTTCCGTGAAGAGTATCAGCATGCAACCCTGCGTGAAAACCTGGGTCTGCCGGAACCGGCAATCAACTTCGCTAACGTAAAATCGGCTTAATCCGCAGGGAAATCATGATGAAAACCACATTCAAACGCACCGTACTATCCCTGCTGTTGGCTTCCTCCACGCTGGCGCCGTTGGCAGCCGGTCATGCCGCTGAAGGCGATGTTCCCTTCAAGGCTGCGGTGAAAGCTGCCGCCGATCCCGCGCTGCACGACAGCCTGCCTGAAGCGATCAAAAAGGCCGGCTATATCGTTGCCGGCACCAACCCGAACACCCCGCCGACCACCTTTTACCAGGCGGACAACAAAACGCTGGCCGGGCGTGAAATCGACGTGATGAGCGCGATTGCCGATCGCCTGGGCGTGGCGATCCACTGGAAGGACACCGGCGGCTTCGACAACATCATCCCCGGCCTGAAGTCCGGCCGTTATGACGTCGCGCTGGCCAACATTGACGCCAACAAAAAGCGCTTCCAGCAGGTGGACTTCGTCGGCTATTACAACGCTTCCAAGCTGGCCTTGATCGCCCGCAAAGACGCTGCGCCAGGCCCTTACACCGAGCTGGCGCAGCTGTGCGGCCAGACCGTCGGCGCCGGCGCAGGCACCTCGCAGATCACCCGCCTGCAGCAGGCCAGCGATCAATGCGTCGCCGCCGGCAAGCCGGCCATCACCATGCCGATCTTCCCGGACCGCCCGGCCGGGGTGCAAGCGGTGATCAGCGGCCGCATACCGATGTTTTTCGGCCCGTATGAAGGGTTGCGCTACCAGGCCACCCACGTTAAACCGCTGACGCTGGCCGGTGATATCAACATTGACGGCACCACGGTGGCCATTGCCCTGCCGAAAGGCTCCGAACTGGTGAAACCGGTGCAGGCGGCGCTGAATTCTCTGATCGCCGACGGCAGTTACCAGAAAATCCTCGACGGCTGGGATATCGGTTTTGGTGCAGTGAAAACCGCCGGCATCAATGAAGAGATCGCAAAATGAGTGGGCAACACCCTGTCGACGACGCGGAACTGAGCATCGTCGGCCATCGGCATTACGGGCGCTGGCTCAGCGCCCTGGTTGTGCTGTTGATCGTCGGCGTTATCATCAATTCCATGCTGCACAACCCGCGCTTTGAATGGGCGGTGGTGGCGGAAAACCTGACCGAGGCTTCCATCCTCAACGGCGTGCTCATGACGCTAAAGCTGACGGTGATTTCGGTGGTGTTCGGCTTCGCCGGTGGCGTGCTGCTGGCGCTGATGCGCCTGTCGGCCAATCCGGTATTGGTTGCGGTAAGCTGGTTCTACACCTGGTTCTTCCGTGCGGTGCCGATGCTGGTGCAGCTGTTCCTTTGGTACAACATCGCCGCGCTTTATCCGCGCATCAGCCTGTGGATCCCGTTTCTTGGCGAAGTCGCCAGCGCGCCGACCAATACCCTTATCAGCACCTTCAGCGCGGCGGTGATCGCGCTGGTGATGCATCAGTCGGCCTATGCGGCGGAGATCGTGCGCGCAGGCATCCAAAGCGTCGGCAGCGGCCAGCTGGAAGCCGCCAAAGCGCTGGGATACCGTCGTGGGCAAATCCTGTGGCGCGTGGTATTGCCGCAGGCGATGCGCACCATCCTGCCGCCGGCGGGCAATGAGGTGATCGGGCAGTTGAAAACCACCGCGGTGGTGTCGGTGATTGCCCTGCAGGACGTGCTGTATTCGGCGCAGATCATTTACCAACGCACCTACGAGGTCATCCCGCTGCTGCTGGTCGCCACCCTGTGGTATCTGGCCATGACTTCGATTCTGTCGATTGGCCAATACTACGTGGAGCGCTATTTTGGCCGCGGCACGCAGGCAACGCGCCGCGGCGGGTTCTTCCTCAACCGCAAAGCCCCTCAGGGAGGTGAACAATGAGCGCATCCATCCACATCAACCGGGTGCGGAAATCCTTTTCCGGCACCGACGTGTTGAAAAACATCAGCCTGACCATCCCGGCAGGCTCGGTGACGGTGATCCTCGGCCCTTCCGGCTCCGGCAAATCCACCCTGTTGCGCTGCATCAACCACCTGGAAAAGCTGGACGGCGGCACCATTCGCGTTGGCGAACAGCTGATCGGCTATCGTCAAAAAGGCCGGCATCTGTACGAGCTGAAAGAAGCCGAGGTGGCCGAACAGCGTAAAAGCATCGGCATGGTATTTCAGCAGTTCAACTTGTTTGCGCACCGCACCGTGTTGCAAAACGTCAGCGACGCGCCGCTGCGGGTGAAAAAGGAAAAAAAAGCCGAGGTGCAGGAACGGGCGAAGCAGCTGCTGGCCCGCGTCGGGCTGGAACATCGCATCAACGCCTGGCCGCGAGAACTGTCCGGCGGCCAGCAACAACGCGTCGCCATCGCCCGCGCGCTGGCGATGAACCCGCAGGTGTTACTGTTTGATGAACCGACCTCCGCCCTCGATCCTGAATTGGTTGGCGAAGTGCTGCAGGTGATGAAAGACCTGGCGCATTCGGGCATGACCATGGTGGTGGTCACGCACGAAATCGGCTTCGCCCGCGAAGTGGCCGACCAGATTGTCTTTATGGATCAGGGAAAGGTGGTTGAAACGGGCAGCGTGCAGCAGGTTCTGGATGCGCCGGGACATGAGAGGACGCGCAACTTCCTGGCGACGGTATTGTAGTCCTGCGTCAGGGGGCGTTGCGTCCCCTGACGTTCAAATTCAGCCGTTATTTTTGCGGCCGATAGCGGAAAAGACGTTGAACACTTCACCCAAGCCGTAAATCGCGCCGAGCAAGACGGCCACCATTACCGGCACCAGGACCACCACGGTGGCCAAGCTTTCAAGCATTTCTAACATCGTTCTCTCCTGGTTTATAAGCACAGCGAATCTGCGCCGGAAGAAAAGGTTTCCGGCCAATCGATCGATTATCGTGGGGAGGCAGTCTAAAACGTGAGCCACATCACACTTGATGCGAGCTAATGTAACTTACACAATTACATTAACGCAATGCAAAAAATGCTCTGCGGGAAGACGGAATTGGCGTGGGTTTTTATTGCGTATCCGCTTGATATTGCGCTGAACAAGGGACAAAAGGATAGCCGGCTTGCCGCTCGACCTGCCCGGCCATTTCGGCGATGCTGGTTTGCGCCAGGCTGGCCTCCAGCGCGTGACCAACGCGCGCAAACTCTTGCTCCAGCACCGGAGTAATCGCGTGGCCGATATAACACGCATCGTTAGGCCGGGCGCGGTGCAGCATGAAATAGGGTTGATCCTCCACCGCGCGATACACGTCCAGCAGCGAGATCGCTTCTGCCGGCCGCGCCAGCAGCGCCCCGCCGCCTTGCCCCATCTGCGAATAGGTCAGCCCGGCCTCCGCCAGCGCGCCGAGGATCCGCCGCACCACCGTCGGGTTGGTGTTGACGCTGCGCGCGATATCTTCGGAACGCACCGTCTGGCCACGACACAGCGTGATGTTGGTCAGAATATGGATGGCAACGGCAAATCGCGTAGAGGTAGACACCTTGGCACCTGCTCAGAGTTTCGTTTATGTCGGATTAAAACATAAGGAAAGCGTATCAGTTTCCAGTAATACACATAATGAGTAGGGATAAGCGGAATGTCAACCTGCCCCCGCCCGGCGGCGGCGGCAGGTCAGGCTTCAGTACTGATTTCTGTCACTTTGTCGGGATAAAATGCCAGATAATCCTTGATCGCCACCACGGTGTTGTAAGGCATTTCATAGCTCCAGGCCGTATTGGCCCCCTGTGCGCCGTTCAGCGCGAAGGTGAAATAACTGCAGTCGCCCTTATACGGGCAGTAGCTGACGTGCTCGTTTTTCTGCAACAGCGCCATATTCACGTCCTCACGCGGAAAGTAAAACACCGGCGGATAGGTGGCTTCCTGCAGGATGAGCGCATTGCGACTGTCGGCCAGGGTTTTCCCGGCAGCACGCACCACGACCCGCGTCGGATGACGGGTCAAGGTGATCGGGTGATCCGGGCCGGGGATTTTCACCGGTTTGCCGGACGCGGAAACGAGATCGGACATGGCGGCCTCCAGAGTATGTGCCCCGCCCCCGCGAGGCGTCTTCCCAGTATAGACCAGCGGTTTTGTCGGTGGCCGCACATTCGGCGAGCAATCGCTTTTCACTGCCGCAAAATTAAGAATTTTTACCTGTTCGATTTTCTTTCGGAGGAATACATTCATCCCAACTTCTACCGGTGGGTTAATCGGATTATTTTTAATCCATTAATCAGCCAATTTACCAGGAACTCATTATGAATATTAAACGTGCCGCAGGTGTGTTGGTGGTGGTGATGGCGACGCTTTCCGTTACCGCATGTGGGCATATGTCCAATCGCGATCGCAACACGGCGATCGGCGCGGGCGTCGGCGCGGTCGGCGGCGCAGTGCTGACCGACGGCAGCACGCTGGGCACCCTCGGCGGCGCAGCGCTGGGCGGCATTATCGGCCACCAGACCAGCCGTTAATCCTCCCGTTAAAATAATCTCTGCAGGCCGACGCTTTTTTAATCCATAAGCGCCGGCCTGTTTTTATTTATCGAAATAACGTCCCTCAGCACAGGGAAATAATGAATAACATTAAACGCAGCGTTATTATTCATTAACCCGCGTCAGGGTTATTTATTGCACCGGCAGCCTGAAGCGCGCCATCGCTTTATCCAATCGTTCCGACTCCCCCTGCAGCAGCTGCGAAGCCTCGGTCACCGCGCTCACCACGGCGCCGGTTTGCTGCGCCACCTGATTCAGCGCGGTGATGCGCGCCGTCACGTCCTGGATGCTCTCCCCTTGATTGAACGACGCCAGCGAGATTTCCCCCATCAGCGCACTGCATTTGTTCACCAGATCGATAATTTTGCGCAGGTTGCCCGTCAGCCGTTCGACCGCCTGCGAACCTTGATCGATTTGCTGCAATGAGCGACCGATCAACTGCTGAATATCGCGCGTCGAATGGCTGCTCTTTTGCGCCAGCAAGCCCACTTCTTTAGCCACGATGGCGAAACCGCGGCCGTGAACGCCGGCGTGCGCGGCCTCGATCGCCGCATTCAACGCCAGAATATGGGTCTGAAACGCCACGCTGTCGATCAGCGCGACAATGCCGCGCATCTCAGCCGATTGGTTGACGATCCCGTGCATCGAAACATTGACGGTTTGCATCATCTGCTCACCGGCGCCGGCGCACTGCCGGGCCTGTTCGGTTCGTTGGCTGGCCTGCTGCGCGTATTGGCCGTTTTCTTCCACCCGCGCCGCCAACTGCTGCACGTGCTCGGTCGCCAACTGCAGTTCCCCGTTCTGCTTCGCCGACTGTGCCGTCAACTGTCGATTGCCGTCCGCCAGCCGCTCGACGCCGTTCAGGATCCCGCTCGCCGCATCGCGCACCTCGCTTACCAGGCGCTGCAGACCGCCCTGCATGTGGCCAATGCTGGTTTGCAGCTGACGCATCTCGCGGTTCAACGCCCGCTCAGGCGGCAGCGGCCGCGAAAGATCGCCGGCGGCCAGCACGTTGAGGTGGACAATTGCCCGCTGCAGCGGCGCTATCACCCAGCGGGCGACGCCGAACCACACCCCCACGGCGATCAGCGCCAGCGCGGCCAATGCGCCAAGCGCAAAGGTATTGGCCTGCTCCAGCGCCGCCAATTGCCGCACGTTGACGTCATTGCCATGCTGTTCGTTCAGCGCCTGATAAGCGAGGTACTTTTCGTTGAAATCCGCCTGAAACGCCTGGATCGGCACGGCGAAAAACGCATCGATGCTGGCGCTGCTTTGCAACCCTTGCGCCTGTTCCTTCAGGCCGTCATAGAACAGGCGATAACTGTCTTTCAGGGCGCCCGCCGCTTCGGGCGCGGCCGCGCTCAAGCGCTCGAACCGGGCAAAGGCCTGCTTTGAAGCCTCCAACGCCGCCAACGATTCATCCAGCAGGCTATGCCAACTGCCGTCGGAGCCGGTGACTTTGTCCTGCAGATAATAGATGCCCGCACGGTTCAGGGTGTCGCTGGCCGTCAGCAGCGACAGTCTGGCACGATCCATCGTCGCCTGCTGGCGATGCAACCCGTCTCCCGTCACCAGGTTAACCTTGGCGTCGTGCAGAATAGTGGAAATAAATACGGTGGAAAACAATTGCAGCAGAGAAAATAGCGCAATAACGCAAATTACGCCGCCTAATAAGCCCATGCTCTTGCCGATGCCAAACGCGTGCGGCAGCGCTGCCGCAGGTTTTACCCGGCGGCCAAGTGTCAGTTTTATGTTCATGATTTTTAGTCAGTAATGACAGAATGCCGCGAGTCTAACGCGCATTTATGACACGACTATTTCAACCTGCTTTGTGTCGCCCCCGCAAACCAGGGCGACCCAATAATCGGAATTTCTCGTCAACGCTCATTTTTATTTCTTGACTTGTTCAATACCGGATTTATAGTTTTCCCATTAAACAAGAAACAAAGTTTCATATATTAACCGGAAATGAATTTAATATATGAAACGCACAATGAAACGTCTCAAATATAAAACAAACGAGCAATAACGCCTTATTCACAGGTAAACCCCGCTCGTCTTAATAAAAACAAAACATTCACCAGGGGCCAGGCATGCGCAAGATCACTCTTTGTTTTTTTCTTGTTTCACCAGCGAGTTACGCGACTGCCGTCGCATTACCCAGCGATGCGGCTGCCACCGTGGCGCCGGTAAAAAAAAACCGCCCGGTCTTTCCGCATATTCATTGGCAAAGCGAGGATAATAAAAAGAATATTGACATCGGCGGTGCGCTGCGCGCCAATTATCGCTATGAAGACTGGCGCAGCAGCAATTATCGGCATCCGCCGCATTTACGCTTTGACGCCTTTCGCATCGATGCCGCCGGCCAGATAAACGACGCGTTTTTCGATAGCGGATTCTGGTTTCAGGATCGGCGCAAATACGCCATCGACCGCGCCTATGTCGGCTACCACCTGTCTGAGCGCTCCACCGTGCAGCTGGGCGCGCCGTTCAAACCGTTCGGCCTGATGCCCTATCCGCAGTTCGGCTGGTCGTACGGCATTCCGTTTTACCTCGGCTTTGGCGTCAACACCGGGCTCGGCGCCAAATACCAATACCAACGGGGCGATTGGGCCTTCGACGCCGCCTACTACCCGCGCATGATGCCGACCGGCGTGCGTTACGCCCCCGACGTCGCCAGCTACGACGATCTGAAGAACACCAATTTTGCCTCACAGCATCTGCAGCGCAACGAAAAACGCGATCAGGTAAACCTGCGGCTGACGCGAGCTTTCCACCAGGGCGGCTGGGACAATGAGCTCGGCGGTTCGCTGGCGGCCTCGCGGCTCTACAACCAGGCGACCGGCGATAACGGCAGCTTCTGGGCGGCGGGCCTGCATACGCTGGTGAATCGGGATGCCTGGCATCTGTCCGGCCAGGTGATCCGCTACGGTTACGACGCCAAAGGCCCGGCCGGCGCCAGCAATTCGGTGATCCTGATGGGCGGCAACGGCCTGACGCCGGCCTATCTGATCCCGTCGCAGGCCACCACTGCCGCCATCAACCTGGCGCGCGACGTCGAGGTGCCCTGGGGACCGGTGAAAAAGCTGCGCTTCTACAACGACTACAGCGTGCTCTGGAAGGACAGGCACGGCGGCTCCGACTCCAAAATGAATACGCTCGGGGTGCAGGTGTTCGCCATGCCGGTGATGCTGTGGGTGGATCTGACCTGGGCGCAGAACGCCAACCCGTGGGGCGGCGTGGAAAACGCCACCGGATGGACCGGCACCCAGTCCTCCGGCAGCAATAAATGGTATTTTCGCACCAACGTAAACATCGGTTACTACTTCTGAGCGCGGCGGGATCTACACTGAAGTATCGCCGTCAACCGGAGAAATCATGATGCTGAGCGCGCAAACGCTGCATGTCGCCATCAACCGCCCCTGTGACGAGGTGTACGCCTTTCTCAGCCGCCCGGAAAACTTCCCGTTGTGGGCCAAAGGATTAGCCAATAGCTTACGGCGGGAAGGTGAAGATTGGATGGCGGAGACTCCGCAGGGGCGGATCCGCATTCGATTTAGCGCGCCCAATGCCTTCGGCGTGCTGGATCATTGGGTGACGCTGCCGGACGGCGGCGTAGTCTACGTGCCGCTGCGCGCGCTCGCCAACCGACAAGGCGCCGAGGTGATCTTCACCCTGTTCCGCCAGCCGGACATGGACGACGCGCTGTTCGCCCGCGACGTCGGGCTGGTGAACGCCGATCTGCAGGCGCTGAAGCGCCTGCTGGAATCGCGCTAATCCCCCTTACCCCTTGACCGACGACACCACGTTAAGCGGCTGGGCATCCGGCAGAATATTCATGTGCTCCAGCACCTGAGCCATGATCTTGCCAAACACCGGTCCGGCCACCGAACCGCCGAAGTGCTTGCCGGCTTTCGGGTTGTTGACCATCACCACCAGCGCCACCTGCGGATCGCTGGCCGGCGCCACGCCGGCGGTGTAGTTGATGTAACCGCCATCGTATTTGCCGCTCGGGCCCATTTTCTCGGCGGTACCGGTTTTGATCGCCAGCCGGTAGCCCGGCACTGCGGCGCTCACCCCGCTGCCGCCCGGCAAGGCGTCGCTCTCCATCATATGCACCACGGACCGAACCGTATCCGCCGGCAGAATACGTTGCCCCATCACCGGCGGCGTCACCTTGGTGATCGACAGCGGCCGATAAATGCCAAAGGAACCGATCGCGGCATACTCGCGCGCCATCTGCAGCGGCGTCACGCGCAGCCCATAGCCGAAAGAGAAGGTAGCGCGTTCGATATCGGCCCAGCGTTCGCGATGCTGCGGCAGATAGCCGCTGCTCTCGTTGCCGATGCCGAGCTCGGTCGGTCGCCCCAGGCCAAAGCTGCGGTAGACCGCCGGCAGCACCGTGGCCGGCAGCGCCAGCGCAATGTGCGATACCGCGATGTCGCTCGATTTTTGCAGCACGCCGGTGATGGTCAGTTTCGACCAATGGCCGACGTCTTTGATCAGGTGACCGTTCACCCGATACGGCGTGGTGTCCAGCACCGTATCCGGCCGGATCAGCTTATGCTCCAGCCCCACCATTACCACCACCGGTTTCACCGTCGAGCCCGGTTCGAAGCTGTCGCTGCTGCACACGTTGCGAATATCCTTCGCCGGGGTGCTGCCATAGTTGTTCGGGTTGAACGACGGGTAGCTGGCCATGCCGAGGACCTCGCCGGTGTCGATCTTGACCAGCACCGCACAGCCGGAGTCGGCCTGGTTAGCCACCACGCCGTCGCGGATCTGCGCATAGAGCACGTACTGAATAAATTTATCGATACTGAGCGTCACGTTCGGCGGCGGCACCGGATCCACGCTTTTAAGCACGCCGATCACCGCGCCGCTGCCGTCCTTCTGATAGACCCGCAGGCCGTTTTTGCCCTGCAACAGCGGGTTGAAACCCAGCTCAATGCCCTCCAGCCCCTGATTGTCCTGGCCGACGATGCCGATCAGCCCGGCGGCGTCCTGGCCCATCGGATAGAAGCGGCTGAAATCCTGCTCGGTGCTGACGCCGGTCAGGTGCAGCTTACTGATGTAGGCGGCGTTATCGTCCTCCACCTTGCGCGCCAGATAAACGAAACGTTTGCGCGCGTTGCTCTGGATCAGGTGCTGGATGTCCGCCAGCGGGATCTTCAGCACGTTGGCCATGCTCTGCCAGCGTTCGTTGCCGGTATCGGTCTGGGTATCGAGAATATGCTTCGGATCCAGCACGATGTCTTTGGACGACACGCTGACCGCCAGCGCCTCATCGTTGCGATCGGTGATCATGGCGCGGTTGGTCGGCACCACCTGGGTGCGGATCGAACGCTGGTCAGCCTGGTTGGCCAACTGCTGGTGTTCCAGCAGTTGCAGGTAGCCGACCCTGAACGCCAACAGAAAAAAACAGACCAGCATGCCGGCGCAAATCCAGCCGAAACGAACTGTGGAATAGGTTTTACCGCTCTTTTTGGTCGATGGCGCCACTGTTGTGTTAACCCTACGTTTTTATTCAGTTTATGGTGTTATTTCAGTCTACCTTGCCGGAAATGGTCAGGAGATTGCAGTTTGTAAGAAAGTAAAAACAAACCGCATCACCGTTGCACATCCGCGCTGTCGTTTAACTGCGGTTTACTTTGCGGCGTATCGCCGGGCTGTGGCGCGTTGGCCGGGTCAAAAATGTGGTCGAGGATCGCGCGCGCGGTCGGCCCCGCCACCACGCCGTCGCCGCCGCCGTTTTCCAGGATCAGCGCCATCGCCACCCGGGGATTTTTGTAGGGCGCAAACAGCGTATAAAAGATGTGATCGCGCAGCCGCACCGGGATCATTTTGGCGTTGTAAGTCTGGTTTTGCTTCAGGCTGAACACTTGCGAGGTGCCGGATTTGGCAGCGATCTGATACGGCGCGGTGTGGAACAGCTTGTAACCGGTGCCGTTCGGCAAGTTGGCCATGCCGTACATGCCGTTGCGCACGATGCCCCAATAAGGCGAGTTGGGATCGCCGATCTGCACCGTTTGCGCCGGCGGCTGGTAGCGCGTCACCCGGTTGCCCTGCTGCAGCGAATATAACAGATGCGGCGTTTTCACCCGGCCGTTGTTGAGCAGCGTGCTCAAGGCTTTCACCATCTGGATCGGCGTCGCCACCCAATACCCCTGGCCGATGCCCACCGAGACCGTATCCCCCTGATACCAGCCCTTTTTGTGCACCTTCAGCTTCCAGTCGCGGCTCGGCAGCACGCCGCGGTACTCTTCGTTCAGATCGATGCCGGTGGACTGGCCATAACCGAACTGGCTCAGCCAGTGGTGAATGCGATCGATGCCCATCTCATAGGCCACCTGATAAAAGAAGGTGTCGGCGGACTCTTCAATCGCTTTGGTGACGTTGAGCATGCCGTGGCCGGTTTTCAGCCAGTCGCGGTAGCGCCGCTCGGTGCCGGGCAGCGTCCAGGTCGGCGCGCCGAAAAAGGTGGTGGCGGGCGTGATCACCCCGGCGAACAGCGCCGAAACGGCCATGTAGGGCTTCACCGTGGAAGCCGGCGGGTACAATCCCTGGGTAACGCGGTTGATGAGCGGCAGATCCGGGTTGCCCAGCAGCGCCTTATAGGCCTGATAGCCGATGCCTTTGACGAAGGGATTGGGATCGTAACTGGGGCTGGAGACCATCGCCAGAATGCCGCCGTCGCGCGGATCTTCCACCACCACCGCGGCGCGTTGCCCCTTCAGCACTGATTCGATGTACTGCTGCAGCGGCAGATCCAGCGTCAGGTAAATGTTTTTGCCGGCCTTCGGCGGCTGTTCCTTCAGCAAGCGGATCACCCTCCCATGGTTATCCACCTCCACCTCCTGATAACCGGTGGTGCCATGCAGTTCGGATTCGTAATAGGCCTCGATACCCTGTTTGCCGATATTGCGGTCGGCGGCGTAGTTCTCGCTCAGGCCGGCCTTGTCCAGGCGCTTGAGATCGCTGTCGTTGATCTTCGACACATAGCCCAGCACGTGCGCAAGCTGGGCGCCGTAAGGATATTCACGCTGCTGATAGGTATCGATGGTCACCCCGTCGAAACGGTATTGATTGACGGCAAAGCGCGCCACCTCAGTGTCGCTCAGCCCGGTTTTTAGCGTCACCGGCTTGTAGCGGCTGTTGTGGCGCATATCGTCACGAAACGTGCTGATGTCTTCCGGCGTCAGATCGACGATCGGCGTCAGCGCCTGCAGCAGCGCCGCCATGTCGGTGATTTTGCTGGGCGTGATTTCGACACGATACAGTGTCACGTTTCGCACCAGCGGAGTGCCATTGCGATCGAAGATTAACCCGCGGCTGGGGGCGAGCGGCAGCATCTTGATGTCGTTCTGGTTGGAACGCGTCTGGTAAAAGCCGTGCTGGCGGATTTGCAGCCGGTAGAGGTTAACGATCAGCGCGCCGAAGCAGACCACCACCAGCGCCAGCGCTACGCCTGCCCGGCGGATAAACAGCCTCTCTTCCGCAGAGTGGTCGCGAATTTTTTCTTTTAACAGGGCCATGCGGTGCCGGTACCTTTTGCGTCACATTTCCCCGTAAAATCAGGGAACTGAAAAGCCGGCAAGCATAGCGTTATCGGGCGCGCCGCCCCATGAAAAGGTTGCTAATGAAATGGCATAACTGTTTCAGCATATTGGAATGTTACCGTCGGCGTTTTTTTCACCGCGCGCCCCATTGAGCCGCCGTTCGCCCCAATGCTACAATGTGATCTGAATCACATTATTCCCGTTATTCCCCCGCATTTCCCTGTCGGCGCCCTGCCGGATGCGGCTTTTTGTTACATAGGATCGAGTTCGATGAGTACCATTGCCACCGGTTTAGTCATGATGCGCTGGGAGTTGCTGAGCGCCGTGATGATGTTCTTCGCCAGCCAGTTAAACGTCGTTTGCCGTAAAACCAGCCGCAACGGCATGGCGTTCATGTTCAGCAGCCTGGGCCTGTTTACCGCCTGCTGGTTCGTGATGGGCCTGATGGGCATCCACCTCACCCTGGAAGCCTTCACCCAATTCTGGTCATCGGCCTGGGATCGCTACGTGGACGTCGTCAGCACCATGCCGGCCGATTGGCCGATGCCGTAACCTCGCTGCACGGGCGGCGCATCTGCCGCCCCGCCGATTATTCCGCGTCCGTTGACGGCGCCGCCGCCAGCCGCGCCATCAACGCCCCCGCTTCGATCAGCTGCGCCTGTTCTTGCTCCGTTAAACAGCTTTCCATCGCCGCCAGCAGCCACGCCTCGCGCCGGGTGCGGCTTTGCTGCAACAGCCCCAGCCCGGCGGGCGTCAGGCGCACCCGCACCCGGCGTTTGTCTTCAGCATCCGGCGTGCGCACCAGCAGCCCATCGGCCTCCAGCTCGCGCAAGGCGGCCGCCAGGTTAGAGGAACGCATGCGCTCCGACTCCGCCAGCAGCGACGGCGTCGCCTCGCCGCCGTGGCGATCGATAGCTCCCAGCAGCATCAACTGGGCCCAGGATTTTTCGTCGCTGCGCGACTCGCGCCGCAAACGGCGCACCAGCGACATTAACTGCGTGCGCAGCAGCGTCACGTCTTCAGGATGATCTTTTTTCATTGGCATCAATAGATAACGATAGATTTGTCCGTACTTTCACACCGAGACCGGGAACGGTCAACCGAAATTGGCGGACGAAATATGCCAGCTCGCTATTGGCGGGTGCCGGCGTTGAGCGGCAACACCGGCACCCGCCAAAGCGAACAGCAGACCGATGCCACCGCCCAGCAACACATTGACCACCCTTTCTGCGGTGATCGACGGCGCTTTTCCGGCAATCACCAACGCGCAGGCGATGCAGGCGCAACGGGCGCCAAACCCCAAGGTATAACGATGAAAAGACACCAGGGTGAGCATCGTCACCACGCTCAGCAGTTCATAACCCACATTGCCATGCGGCATGAGGCTGCCCAGCAAAATACCGACGGGCACCCCCAGCAATGCGCCTGACGCACGCTGGCGGAGTTTGTTGCGCGTACCGGCCATATCGCCGCTGATCACGCTGACGGCCGACCAGATCACCCATTGCCCGTAATCGAGGTGTTGCCACTCAACGATCGCCGCCGACAGTGCAACGGCACAACTTACGGCGAGCAAAGCCTCGCCGCAGGCCACGCGAGCGCCAAGCTCATCGCTGCGGCGCAGCTGGAGATAATGATGCAGGCTGTCACTCGTCGACAACCACGCTAGCCGCCGGTGCTCCGCCAATGCAAGCATCAGCACCGGCAAGACGGCTGCCTCCAGAAAAGGGAGCAGCGCCCAGCCGCATTGGGCTAATGGCGCGCCGGCGCCACCTTCAGCGGTTTCACACGCCAGATAAAGAGCCGGAATAAAAATAAAATTCCCCAGGGATCGCAGCTTGCCGCCGAACGCGGAGATCCCAACCGCCGCCGCCGCTGCCAACACGCACGCCAAAATGAAGATTACCGGCGTGTGCATGGCGCACAGCAGCGCCATAAAGAGCAGCAGCAATGCCGCCGCATGCAGCGCCACGCCGAGCGGCGCCAGTTCAAGACGCTCGCAAACGACAAACAGCGATATGGTGACCACCGAAGCCTTCAGCCAGTTGGCATTGCCTGTCGCCAGGCTCAGGGCCAGCAACGGCGCCAACACCCATGCTCCCCGTCGCAGCTGACGCCAGGCGATTTCTTCACGCAGCAGCTTCACAATGCGCTCAGCTGTTCCAGCGTGACGATATCGGCAATAGTGGCAAGCGTTTCCATTGAGATCCGGTGCTCTTCCGCCGTGGCCGCCGCGCAAGCCTCTTCCAGTATCAGCACCTGATAATCGCGATCGTGCGCGTCGCGCGCCGTCGCCTGTACCGCCCAGGTGCTGCTGACCCCACAGATCACCAACCGTTCAATGCGGCGGGCACGCAGCGTCGCATCCAGATTGGTGCCATAAAACGCGCTAACGCGCGGTTTTACGATGGTTAACTCCCCCAAATCAGACGCTAAATCAGGATGAAAATCCGTGCCCGGCTGGCCCAGTGCGATAGCGCCAAATTGATGCGCCTGCCCAAACATCCGCGAGTATTTGGGTTGATCGACATAGCCGGCCGCGAAACCGACTTTAACCAATATGCGCAGCCAATCCTTGCGCTGCGCGAGAGACAATGCGCTATTTGCCCGCGCGATGGCATCGCGCTCGATGACCTGCTGCGCCGAGCGCGCAATTTTTCCTTCCGGGTGGGAGATATCCACGATGTAATCCAGAGCGATCAGTGCGGTATTCATAGAAAGCGTCTCCTTGCCGCCGACACGGCGAAATGGGTAGAGAGAGTGTGGCGCCGCCGAATTGTTGAGCGGCTTGGTGGAGTAGCTTAAAATAAATACCTATGATAATATAGCTATTATTTTATAGCGAAATGTAACAACGCCACCGACGGGCTTTACGTTTTCTCACGCATTTCCCCCGCGCCGGCCAGTTCGCGGTGTTATTATTATCTTGCTTAACAAATCCCTCCAAATTCAAAGTGGTACGACAAGTCGATGGAAGCGTGGAAAGTCAATCTGATCTCGGTCTGGCTCGGGTGTTTCTTCACCGGGCTGGCGATGAGCCAAATCCTCCCTTTTCTGCCGCTGTACGTCGAACAGCTCGGCGTCAGCGATCATCAATCCCTCAGCCTGTGGTCCGGGCTGGTGTTCAGCGGCACCTTTTTGGTCTCGGCGGTGGTGTCGCCGCTGTGGGGCAGCCTCGCCGACCGCAAAGGCCGCAAGCTGATGCTGCTGCGCGCTTCGCTGGGTATGGCGATCGTCATCGCCCTGCAGGGGCTGGCCACCAACGTCTGGCAGCTGTTCGCGCTGCGCGCCCTGATGGGGCTGACGTCCGGCTATATTCCCAACGCCATGGCGCTGGTCGCCTCGCAGGCGCCACGCGATAAAAGCGGCTGGGCGCTGGGCACGCTCTCTACCGGGCAGATCTCCGGAGTGATCGCCGGGCCGCTGCTGGGCGGGCTGATGGCCGACCATTTGGGGCTGCGGGTGGTGTTTTTTGTCACCGCCGGGCTGATGTTCGTCAGCTTCCTGGTGACGCTGTTCCTGATTAAAGAACGGCGCATCACGGTGAAAAAAGCGGATCAGCTGAGCGGCAAGGCGGTGTTCCGTTCGCTGCCTTATCCGACGCTGATCGTCACCCTGTTCGTTTGTACCCTGATGATCCAGCTGGCTAACTCCTCCATCAGCCCGATCCTGACGCTGTTCATCCGCGAACTGTCGGGCGACGTCAGCAATATCGCCTTTGTCAGCGGCATGATCGCCGCCGTGCCCGGCATTGCGGCGCTGATCTCGGCACCACGCCTCGGGCGGCTCGGCGATCGCATCGGCACCGCGCGCATCCTGATCGCCGCGCTGCTGTTCACCACCGGCCTGTTCGCCGTGATGGCCTGGGTGAATACGCCGCTGCAGCTGGGCATTCTGCGCTTCCTGCTGGGGTTCGCCGACGGCGCGCTGATGCCGGCGGTGCAGGCGCTGCTGCTGAAGTATTCCTCCGATCAGGTGACCGGGCGCATCTTCGGCTATAACCAATCCTTTATGTACCTGGGCAACGTGGTTGGCCCGCTGCTGGGATCGGGCATTTCGGCGATGATGGGGTTCCGCTGGGTGTTCGCCGTCACGGCGGTATTGGTGCTTTGCAATGCGCTGCAGCTGCGGCATCAGTTCAAAAAAGTGGAAAATCAACGCGCGGGATAACGAGGAATGTGGGGAAACGCCTCAAGCAGTGGCGGGACAATGACGCCCATCAACCGTACCACCACTGCCAAAGGCGGCCGTAGCCTACTCGACGCGGCGGTCATTTCCTATTTATGTAAGTAAATAAAGTGTTGCGGGCATGTAGAGGGCCGCCGCAGCGGCCCTTGCGGATCAGAACATGGTATTGTCATTGGCCGATTTTTCCGGCACATCCTGATTGACGTCCCAATGCTCGGTGATTTTACCCTGATCGTTCACCCGATAAATATCCACGCTGGCGGTGCCGCGATCCTGCGGATTATTTTGGTATTGGACGTGAACGTAGACCAGATCGCCGTTGACCGCGCTGCGGTATATTTTGGCGCTGTACTGCGGATTGTCTTTGAAGGTCTGGCTGAAGAAATCCAGGAACGGCTTGATGCCGTCGCCGACGAACGGGTTATGCTGCTTGTAGTTCTCCACAATCAGCTTTTGCGCCACGCTGATGTCATGACGGTTGAAAAAGCCCGCATACAGATCTTCCACCACCTTCAGCTTCTGCTGGGCATGATGATAACCGCCCTTGCCGGCCGATTTGTAAGACGCCGCCTGATCCGTTGACAGCGCCGGGTAACTCGCCAGCAAACCGCCGACGATCGCACAGGTGATCAATGCCTTTTTCATAACTGCTCCTTAGTTTCCTGAGTGACCTACGATTTTCAGCTGCCCTTTCAGATGGGTGAAGCTGCCGTCCCTGGCGGCGATGTTGGTGTATACCTCGCCGCGCTCAAAGTCCTCGACATGCGTCACGTTGTCGCCGGACTGTGGTTCATGCCAATAGACCATGTAGACCTTCGGCCGAATCTCCACCGCGGTGTACTGCACGGTATCGGTGATGCCCTGCGACGCTTCGCCGATACCGGTGAAGGTCATGGTCTTGTCATCGGTAAAATCCAGCTTGAAGGCGAAATCGCCGAAGGTCACCTGCACCACTTTACCGACCGCAATAAACTGCCCGTGTTTTTCCGTCATCGTCGCCGCCTTACTGTTTGTCAGGGTGGTTTGCGCCGCCAAAGCGGCAGGCAATGCCAGGGGGAAAGTCAGGGCTATCGCCAGCGCGATGCCCGTTCGTTTCACTGTTTTCATCGTTCCTTCTCCTTTCCGTGGTTGAAAACGAGAATCATTATTATTTCTTAACGGTTGGCGGAAATATAAGAATAATCTCTATTCCTATCAGGCACCTGGCGGCGAAAAAAGCGGGCGAAAAATCGCCGTAAAATGGCATGGCAATAGCGCGTTCTGGCCATTGGTTTTTACGCAATGAACGGAATTACTGCTTTCAGAAAGGGAAACCACTCGGGGATTTGATGGGTCTATAGCGCAGATCGCTTTAAGCTAATGCGTATTTATTCTTAAGCCGCCCGCCGCAGGGAAACGGCGGCGAACGGCGTGGCGTTTAACGCAGCCAGGGCGTATAGGTGACGCCAACCAGCAACCCTTCCGGGCTGAGCAAACGGGTAACGCTTTGCCCCCACGGCTCTTCACGATTGGCGACCAGCAGCCGATAACCGCGATCGACCAGCCCCTGGGTGGCGGCCGCCATGTCGGCCACGTCGAACTCGATCCATGCCTGCGGCACCGCGAGATCCGCCGGCCAGCGATCGTCGCCAAAGCAGGACTGCGCCGCCTGCGCCAGCGGCCACAGGGCGAAGTGTTTCACCCCGTCCAGCGCGCCCTGCTCGGCCAGCAGATAGGTTTCGTTGCCCGGCATCGGCTTGAGCGGCAACCCCAGCGCCTCGACATAAAACGCCTTGCTCTCGTCGCTCTCACGCGTGATCGGCCCGAATCCGGCGACGAACAACACGCCCAGCCCGGCAAATGGTTGATCCATGCTTGCACTCCCTTCCGGTTAGCGCCCCTGCCGCACCTGCAGCGGAGCAAATCCATAGGCCGCCTTGAAGCGGTTGCTGAAATGGCTGGCGGAGCTGAAGCCGCACGCCAGCGCGATCTCGGTGATCGGCTGTTGGCTGTGCCGCAACAGCTGTTCCGCCCGCTGCAGCCGCGCGCGCATCACAAACTGGTGCGGCGCCAGGCCGGTCGAATGTTTGAACATGCGGGCAAAATGGTATTCGCTCAACCCGGCCTGCGCCGCCAGATCGGCCAACAACAAAGGCCGATCCAGGTGGCTTGCGATATATTCCCGCACCCGCCTGGCTACCGCGGGAGCCAGGCCGCCGCGCGCCGCCGGCAGCTTCCACTGCAGTTGGCTGTAGCGCTGGATCAGGTGCGACATCAGCAGGTTCGAGGCGCTGCTGAGCGCCAGCAGGTTGGCGCTGTCCCGCCAGTCGCAGTTGAGCAAAAACTGACGATACAGCAGCGTGATCTGCGGATCTTCGCCGAAGCTGCGTTGCTCCACGTTGATCGCCGCCGGGCTGCGATCCCAGGTTTGCTCCGCCAACTGCCGCAGATGGTCATCGGTGCAGTACAGATGCACGAATGACAGATCGCTGCGCACATCCCAGGTGGAAGCGTACTGGCGCGGCATGATGCAGAAGCGATCCGGCCCGCCGCCGTTGCGCCAGCCGCCCGGCACCTGCTGGTAGCACTCATAGCCGTCGGCGACGTACAGGCTCAGGGTATGGTGGTCGGCGCTTTCCTGCGTGACGCGATCGTTGCAGTTAGACCAGGCCGCCAGCTCCACGCCGGTGCCCAGCAGCACGCTGCCGTGCAGCCGCGCCTTGTGCTCACGCAGTGTTTCAAACGCCTGATAGTTGGACATCGCCGGCCCCGTTGTTCGACATGCTGACAGTGTAAAGAGTGGCGCCGCGGCATGCCAGCGGCCGCCCCGCGCTTTTGGCAAAAAAAGCGCAAGAATATGCAACTGGGCGCAAAGCGCTGCAAGCGCCGCCGCGCGCCAAAGCGGATACTGCGCCATCGGTTTTTTCGGAGTGAATAGAATGAATGCGCTGTTGTACCTCGCCGTGGTGCTGATTTGGGGCACCACCTGGATAGCGATTACCCTGCAACAGGAAGGCCCGGTGGCCATTCCCGTGTCGATCGCTTACCGTTTCGCCATTTCCGCTGCGGTGATGTTCGCCGTGCTGTTGTTAACACGCCGCCTGCGCCGCATCGCCCCGCGCGATCATCTGTTCTGCGTGCTGCAGGGCTGCTGCGTGTTCGGTTTCAACTTCTTCTGTTTTTACCACGCAGCGGCTTATATCAGCAGCGGGCTGGAATCGGTGATCTTCTCGATGGCGGTGCTGTTCAACGCCCTCAACAGCCTGCTGTTCTTCCGCCAGCGCCCCAGCCCCAACCTGCTGCCGGCGGCGCTGCTGGGGTTGACCGGCATCGTGGCGCTGTTCTGGCAAGATCTGGCCGCCACCCGCATGGCGCCGGAGCTGCTTAAAGGCATCGGCCTGAGCGCGCTCGGCACCTACGGCTTCTCGCTGGGCAATATGATCAGCGCGCGCCATCAGCGCCGCGGGCTGGATATTTTTTCCACCAATACCTATGCCATGACCTACGGCGCGCTGTTGATGGCGTTGATCGCCCTGGCGCAGGGCGCGTCGTTCCAGATGGAATACAGCAGCCGCTATATCGGATCCCTGTTGTACCTGGCTGTCTTCGGATCGGTGATCGCCTTCGCCGCCTACTTCAGCCTGCTCGGCCGCATCGGCGCCGGCGCGGCGGCCTACAGCACCCTGCTGTTCCCGCTGGTGGCGCTGACCATCTCAACGATTTACGAAGGCTACCAGTGGCATTTCAACGCCGTGCTGGGCCTGTGCCTGATCCTGTTGGGCAACCTGGTGATGTTCGCCAAGCCGGGGATGAAGTGGCGACGGGCGGGCATCTCAAAACAAAACTCAACCCTTTGAAGCTATTGCAAATATCGTTATCATCAGGTTTTGTTGATAACGGATGATGGCAAATGCTCAGAAGTGATGATGTGACACCCCGCGCCTACCAACAGGTGGACGTGTTTACCCGTACGCCGCTGCAGGGCAATCCCGTGGCGGTGGTGCTGGAAGCCGAAGGGCTGAACGACGCGCAGATGCTGGCATTGGCCCGTTGGACCAACCTTTCGGAAACCACCTTTGTGCTTAAACCGACGCACCCGGCGGCGGATTATAAGGTGCGCATTTTCACCACCGAAAAAGAGCTGCCCTTCGCCGGCCACCCAACGCTGGGCACCGCCCACGCCCTGCTGGAAGCCGGGTTGACGCCTAAACGCCCTGGAACGATGATGCAGGAATGCGGCGTCGGCCTGGTGGCGGTCAATATCCTGCCGGAAGGTACATTGGCGTTCGCCGCGCCCGAAGTAGAGTTCCGCCCCATGGCGGCCGAGGAAACCGAACGGCTGACGGCCGCTTTACGGCCTGCAGTGATTGCAGCACCCCCCCTGCCGGTGATTGCCGAGATGGGTATTCGCTGGCTGATGGTGCGCCTGCCGGACGCGCAGTCCTGCCTGGCGGTAACGCCGGATCAGGCCACGATTAAACAGCTGCAAACCGCCTGTGATGTGGATGGCGTAGTGATTTATGGCGCCTGCTCCGCAACCGAACCCGCCGATTACGAAATGCGCGCGTTTATGGTGGAATGCGGTGTTTTGATTGAAGATCCGGTAACCGGCAGCGCCAACGCCTGCCTGGCGCGCTTATTGAAGGCCAGCCGCTTCCCCGACGGCGGCCGGACCGCGCAGGGCTACCAGGTGCGCCAGGGCACCCAACTGAAGCGAGATGGCCGCGTGAGCGTGCGCTTTATTGACGGCGAGCCCTGGATCGGCGGGCAGTGCTGCACCCTGATTAATGGCACATTGGGTATTTAGTTTGGGGGGGTAACAGGTTGGAGGGAGTGGTTTTATCTGCCTATTCGGCTTCCCCTAATAGAGAAAGGTTAATCGTAGCATAATGCTTGGAAACCCACTCATTAATTATATTGTCATCAATAAATTTCATAAAGTATTTTCTCAAATAGATTTAAACATCATTCGTCAACGGGTTTCTCCCAATAAATGATTTTCTCCATTTCCCTTTCTATATCATCCATATTATCCATCCCTAACTCATGACTAAACCTTTCAGAAATAACCCCTCTTACTTTTGATAAGCGGCCAGTAACATTATTTTTATCAATAAACTGCGTAGTTTCCTCACAATATGCATTTCTCACCTTCTGACTTACTTCCCCACTTGCATCGGTATAATAATGCCGTGCAATGTTCCGCAATGATATCAAAATAAACTCTATCTCAGATAATATATCTATCGCTTCATGGCCAGATAGAACTATTCTCTCATTCTCTTTATTTAGTTTCATTTGTAAAATCACCCATATTAAAAAACAGACTCTTCCATTGTTCAAGGCACCCCTCAAACTCATCTATACTCGAAACAATCATAGACTCCTCGGTGTACTCATTAAAAATCCCCACGCCATTAGGTTTAATAGTTATAGTATGAGAGTTTCCCGTTCCCTCCCAAAATGGCAGATTTCCAGATCTTACAAGTTTACAAGCCTCAATAAACTCATTGACACCATAAAAACCTCTTTGGATATCATCCTTTATAAAGTCAGTTAGTATCCTATAGTCACTATTAGATTCTATAGACGGATAACCGTCATCACAGATAAAAAACCTCATGACAATCCTCCATGTTCTTTATTTCCTCATTCAATTCCTGCACACTCAGCAATCAAACTATCACCATTTCCTCAGGTTTTAGCACATTGACCTTCAGTCGGAATCCAGCACTTGAATCTATAGCAACCGTTGAATCATGTAATATGGTTGCAGAAACGAAGGGGTTGGAGTTTTCCGAGTAAACAACCCAAACTAGTTTTTCTTCGCGATCCAAATAAGCGATAAAACCTTCTGAACCATAGCTCCCCTCACCTAAACATAAGTATCCACCACAACTCAAGTTAATTTTTTTAATTACATCAATAGTAGTAATCTCATCTTTATTTTTTTCATAGAACTCAAAAAAATCGAAACATCCCGATTTAGATACTTTAGGCGTGGGGTAGGATATGATATCGATCAACTCAGCTCTACCATCTGAAAAATACAGAGCATTTTTAATCGGTAATTCACCAGCTTCCCACAGTTCAGTAATTACATTCTTCATTTTTATGGACATATCTTAAACGGAACAACTCACATCGACGTATTCAGCACATACGGATAAAGGTTCAACCCACCGCGCAGCCCTATCGGCTCCAGCGTGGTAAAACACCTAGCCTAGGAACAGGTTAGGTTGTATGCAGGCCACTTGATATTGCCCGACGTAGCGAGCGGTTGCTGATATTTCGCGCCCTGCAGCTTCTTTGCGCCGACTACCACCTGATCCTGTAGTAGTTAGCACTATCCAGTACCAACACTATCAATAATCAGGTTCGAAGAAGAAAAACATCCGCTACTTTTTTGGGACCTTCGTAAATTTCGAATTTATCATGCTGAACCATACGCTCTTTAGGTGCAGATTCCATAAGAAAATCTACAGTTCCCAACGAAAACGTCTTGCCATTTTCAGACTTGGATTCCTCTAGCTCAAAAACAACGCTCCAGGCATTGTTTTGCCACTCCTTGTCCTCAGGAAATCGAGATACTGCATAATACTTTCCTGCTGGAGGGACTGTTTTTCTCCCGCCCATATGTTCAGGAGTCCAATCAACCTTTACGAGATTCATAACACACTCTCCATTAGATACTCAACACCCACGCTTAGCTTTAATTTCTTTGCTCCAAGTAACCTTAGCGTGATTATTCAAATCAACAACTTCAGCATATCTCGCAGGTCCTATTCCATCTAGGTGAGGGTCAATATGCATTTTACTTGCCACGTTGTCGGGCACATCAATTTGTACGACTCTAAAAACATCGCCCCCATGCCCCATTTTGTTACCCCACGTAACTGCATCTTTATAAGACTCAGCGAACCATTTCCCCTCCATCGTTCCTTGGCCTGCTTTCCATCCCTCATTCATCAAACTATTGTACTCATCGAGACTCATGCCTCGATATAGTACTTTCAACCCCAACGGATCCACCCACATCAGCGGGTTCGACGCATACTGATAAAGGTTCAGCCCGCCGCGCAGCCCTATCGGATCCTGCGTGGTGAAACGCCCCACCTCGGGTTCGTAGTAGCGGAACAGGTTGTAGTGCAGGCCGCTTTCGTCGTCCTGATATTGCCCGGCGTAGCGCAGCGGCTGCTGATATTGCGCGCCCTGCCGCTTCGCCGCACCGGCCACCGTCTGGCCCTGCAGCTTGCCGAAGGTGTCGTATTGCCCGGACCAGCACAGGTTGCCCGCCGCGTCAGTCACCTCCAGCGGCGCGCTGTTCAGATCGGTGTGATACCAGTAAATATCCGCCGAGCGGCTGTCGCCCGCCTGCTCCAGCGCCGCCAGCGGGCTCCACGGGCTGGCCGGATCGTAGCTCCAGCTGCGGCGGCTGCCGTCGTCACGCTGCTCCTGCAGCAACCGGTAGCCCTGCCACAGGAAACGGGTCGTCTGTTCGGTTTTGCCCCTGTAGCGCACCGTTTTGCGGCTGCGGCGGCCCAGCGCGTCGTAATGGTACTGCGCCTCGAACTCGCCCTGCGGGCCGCGGCCGTGCGCCTGCACCAGCCGATTGGCGTCGTAGCGGTAGTGCTGTTCGTACAGGCCGTTGCGCCGGCTGATCAGGTTGCCCCAGGCGTCGTAACGGTAAAACAGTTTTTGCCAGTGCGTCAGGCGGTTGTCGGCGATCGGCGCCAGCGGCAGGTGCGCGTCGATGTCGCTCTGCGGGCTGCGCTCACCCAGCAGGTTATCCGCCAGATCGTACACCAGCCGCGCGCCCGGTTTGCCCTGATTGGGTTCGCGGTGTTGCAGCAGGCGGCCTTTGATGCAACTAACAATCTAATGTTTTTACTCTTCCTTTTTTATTTTTAAAGAACCTAATATCTCCTTTTCAAGCTTTGATCTTATATCTCATATTTAATACTGCACACTAAAGAGCCCCAAAGAAAGGATCCTTTCGCAGCTTGTCGGTCACTCTTCTTCGATGCACTCATCACTTATGATCGATAATCCATCAAGTTGATTAAACGCATTCTTCAAGAATTTGTACCTGCTGAGTTTTTCTGGATTCTTCCCATTAGTGAAAGACACCTTAATTATCGTGCTAAACTCTTTGTTATCTTCCTCTAACCACTCATTAGAGTGAGGAATATAATTATCAGTAATGGTTAACTTGTCCGCATAAAGGCCAGCATATGCAAAGTAAACACCAAAATAGGAGCTATCATACTCCGAACAAGTTATATCCCATTTATCGTCCAGTAATTTGCTCGCTTCTTTTTTTGATATAATACTACCATATTTTAAAAAATATAATTTTTTCATAATTTATCCACCACATTTACCAGGTATTCTAGTTCCCTTTCCTTTAGCCTTAACTTCAGCAGCAGACTCAAAGACCATTGCGTTCACAGGTCTACCTCCTGACATTTTGGATAATTTTTGCAATGTATCATCAATACCTAATTTCTTAGCCATTTCACTACCCATATCAATTGGTCCAGTGCGCCCTCCTTTTCCTATTCCCAGCTGCTCTGCTTTTTGATATAGCTCAGGATGTGAAATAGCAACGTCAAAATCACTAACACGGCCAACATCAAATGGTTGACCTGTAGAGAAACTTACCCCCGATACGGAGCTTCCTTGCATATATGAAACTGTGCCGGGATATCCTAATTTACTCATTCCTGCCTGTAATGCTTCACCGAACTGTTTAAATTGGCCGAAACTATTAAAGCCATGTGGAACTCCTTCTACAGATAACCCAAACGGATCCACCCACATCAGCGGGTTCGGCGCATACTGATACAGGTTCAACCCGCCGCGCAGCCCTATCGGATCCTGCGTGGTGAAACGCCCCACCTCGGGTTCGTAGTAGCGGAACAGGTTGTAGTGCAGGCCGCTTTCGTCGTCCTGATATTGCCCGGCGTAGCGCAGCGGCTGCTGATATTGCGCGCCCTGCCGCTTCGCCGCGTTGGTCACCTCCAGCGGCGCGCTATTCAGATCGGTTTGATACCAGTAAATATCCGCCGAGCGGCTGTCACCCGCCAGCTCCAACGCCGCCAGCGGGCTCGCCGGATCGTTATTTAAAAGTCCATCAGTGCATAAAGCCGAGCATTTAAAATTAGCAAATCAAAATCAGATCAATAATCTTTATAACTAAGTTCTAAGCAACGATACAAACTCTTTAAATGCTTCTATTACTGTTTCCTCGTCTGATAATTCTCTTCGTTCATTAATTATATAGTTCCCGGTTTCAACATCAATGATCTCCAACATACAAGATGCATCATCCCACACCGTAAAACGCGCAATCTTCGTATCGTCATCTATATCAACAACCAGACTATCTGTAAAATCATTAGCATTGTACTTAACTTCATAATGGCTATTGGATAAGATCCAATCACTTATTTTTTTGAGCATGTTGAAATTCCTGATTCTGTTTTATGAGCCTTAACCTCAATGTTTTTCACAGTCGGCATTTCTGGTACTGGTAGCCCCTTACGTTTGGCTAATCGCCCCTCCAACGAGTCAGGGCCAACTATTTTTGCCCAACCTTCATTTGTCTTGATTAATGATCGTTCAGGCACTTCGAATTCAACGTACATAGTACCCGGTTTAGCTTGTTTTCCAAACGCATCAACATTTGCAGGTGATGCTACATGGGTTGTTCCCGTTGTGCTTTGCACAACCTTACCTGTGGAAACCATTTTTTCATATTCTGCCGGTCCCATCCAGCGACCAACAGTAACCTCAGTCAACCCAAACGGATCCACCCACATCAGCGGGTTCGGCGCATACTGATACAGGTTCAACCCGCCACGCAACCCTATCGGATCCTGCGTGGTAAAACGCCCCACCTCGGGTTCGTAGTAGCGGAACAGGTTATAGTGCAGGCCGCTTTCGTCGTCCTGATATTGCCCGGCGTAGCGCAGCGGCTGCTGATATTGCGCGCCCTGCCGCTTCGCCGCGCCGGCCACCGTCTGGCCCTGCAGCTTGCCGAAGGTGTCGTACTGCCCGGACCAGCACAGGTTGCCCGCTGCGTCGGTCACTTCCAACGGCGCGCTGTTCAGATCGGTGTGATACCAGTAAATATCTGCCGAGCGGCTGTCGCCCGCCTGCTCCAGCGCCGCCAGCGGGCTCCACGGGCTGGCCGGATCGTAGCTCCAGCTGCGGCGGCTGCCGTCGTCGCGCTGCTCCTGCAGCAACCGGTAACCCTGCCACAGGAAACGGGTCGTCTGTTCGGTTTTGCCTTTGTAGCGCACCGTTTTGCGGCTGCGGCGGCCCAGCGCGTCGTAATGATACTGCGCCTCGAACTCGCCCTGCGGGCCGCGGCCGTGCGCCTGCACCAGCCGATTGTCGGCGTCGTAGCGGTAGTGCTGTTCGTACAGGCCGTTGCGCCGGCTGATCAGGTTGCCCCAGGCGTCGTAACGGTAAAACAGTTTTTGCCAGTGCCTCAGGCGGTTATCGGCGATCGGCGCCAGCGGCAGGTGCGCGTCGATGTCGCTCTGCGGGCTGCGTTCGCCCAGCAGGTTATCCGCCAGATCGTACACCAGCCGCGCACCCGGTTTGCCCTGATTGGGTTCGCGGTGTTGCAGCAGGCGGCCTTCGGCGTCGTAACCGTAGTGCACTTCGCCGCGCAGCGCGTCGCTCACCCCGGCCAGCTCGCCGCGGCCGGTGTAGCGATAAGCGCGCCACAGCACGCCGTCTTCCGGCCGGGTCAATTTGTCGTGGCCAAAGGCGCTGCTCTGCCAGCTGCGGCGGCCCAGGGCGTCGTAACGCCGCTGCTGCTGCAGCGCGCCCTGGCTGCGGCCGGTTTCCCGGTGCAGGCGATCGCGGGTGAATTCGCTCACCACCTGCTGGTTGAATTTGATGGCGCTGGCGTGGCCGGAGCCGTAATACAGCCACTGCAGGCGATCGCCCTGCGGCAGCGTCAGCGCCTGCAGGTTGGCCAGCGCATCCCATTGGTATTGCAGCTCGCCGTTCACGCCCTGCTCGCCGAGCAGCCGCCCGGCGGCGTCATAGCGCATCTGCACGCTGTCCGGCTCGATGCCCAGCGCCGCGCCGCTCGCCGTCGGCAGGCGGTTCAGCTCTTGCAGCCGCCCCATGGCGTCGAAACGGTAATGCCATTCCGCGCTGGCGTTGCCGCGCCAGACCAGTTGCCCGGCCTCGTCGAAGCGGAAGCGCTGTTCGCGCTGCGTCAGTTCGCCTGCGCTGCCCGGCTGGCCGACCTCGCGGTGCTCCTCCAGCAGCCCGGCCGCGCCGTAGCGATAATAGTGGCGGGTGTCGTCCGGGCGCTCTTCAGCCAGCACGCGGCCGACCGCGTCGTAGCCGAAGCGGTATTCGCCGCCGTTGCCGTTATCCAGCCGCGTCAGCCAGCCCTGTGGGCTGTAGTGATAGCGCCGGGTGCGGTTGATGCGATCGGTAATGCTGACCGGCAGCCCCAGGGCGTTGTACTGCCAGCGGGTCAGGCTGCCCAACGCATCCTGATGCACGGCCAGCTGGCCGTGCGCATTCCAGTTAAAGCGCTCTTCGCCGCCGTCCGGGTGGATCAGGGTATGCAGGCGGCCGCCGTTATCCCACAAGTAGCGCGTCTGATGGCCTTCGGCATCGGTCTGCGTCGTCAGTTGCCCCAGCGCATCGTAGGTATAAGCCGTTACGCTGCCGGAACAGTCGGTGTAGCGCGTCAGCTGGCCGCGGGCGTCCCACTCCAGCTTCACTTCCCCGCCCAGCGCGTCGATCACACTAGCGGGCAGGCTCTCTTCGTCATCCGGATAGCGGTACAGCGTGGCGTTGCCCAGCGCATCGACATAGCGCGTCGGGCGCCCCAGCGTGTCCCAATGCTGCGCCTCACTGCTGCCGTCCGGGTAGGCGACGGCGAACAGCCGGCCGCTGTTGCGCGAATATTGATAGCGCGTCACGCGGCCGAGCGGATCGGTCTCCGACAGCAGGCGGCCGTAAGGATCCCATTCGCTCTGGCGCTGCGCGCCGCCGGGCAGCAGCACGCTGCACAGCTCGCCGCGTTGGTAGATGAAACCGTAGCGGCGCTGGTCGAAATCGGTGTACTGCGCCACGTTGTCGTCGTCATCCAGCCGCCACTCCGCCCGTTTGCCGTCGCCGCGCACCGCGCTGCGGCGCCCGCCGGCGAAGTCATAGCCGAACTCAAGGGATTCCCCGGCGCTGTTGCGGTAGGCCGTCACGCGCGGCACGCCGTCGATCTCTTGCCATTGGTATTCGTTCAGCAGCCCGGCGGCGTCCTGGTGGCTGATCATCAGGCCGTCGCGCCAGCCAAAGCGCCGCGTCACCTCACCGGCGCGGTTGCTCACCGTCGTCAGTTGGCCCTGCTCATCGTAACCGTAGCGCGCCAGCGTTCGTTCACCGTCGGCGGTTTGCAGCGCCACTTCACGCAGGCGGCCCTGCGCATAGCGGCACATCAGGCGCTGCCCGGCGCTGTCCACCAGTTCGCTCAGCAGTCCCTCATCGTCGTAGAACAGCGAGGTGGCGTTGCCGATGGCGTCGGTGATCATGCTCAGCCGGCTCGGCTGGTCGCCCGCCAGCGGCGGGTAGTGGAAAATCTGTTCGCCGACGTCAAACAGCTGCCAGCTGCCGTCGTCGTTGTGCATCAGCCAGCATTTTTCGGCTTCGCAGTAGGTTTTGTGGCCGCGCGGCACCCTAGGGAAAGCGACGAAGTCGCCGGAAGGCGCACGCCACACCAGGCCGTCCTGATACGGCTGCAGGCTGCTCTCCCAGAACAGGTTCCAGCCGCGGCCCAGTACGCCGTCGCCGGGGTTGCCGCTGCGCCAATAGCGCTGCCAGGCGACCGGCAGGCGCGAAGGCAGCACGAAATCGAGATCGTCTTCGCCGTCGAGGAATTTCTGGCCGCTGACGATATCCACCGGCCGGGCGATAATGCCGACCGCGGCGGTGGCGGTCATCAGGGTGCCGGCGCGGCAGGCGATGCGCGCCAGTTTGTTGATGCCGGGCAGCTTGCCCAGCAGTTTGCCGAGCGCCCCCAGCTTGCCGGCGGCGCCGCCCACGCCGCCCACCAGGCCGGCGAACAGCAGCGTCAGGTCAGAGACCTTGTACAGCCAATCCGGCACTTCGGGCTTGATCGGCAAGGTGGTGACGGTGCCGCCGCCGATAAACACGTTGGGCGAGCCTTCCATCACCTGCGCGTCGCAGTTGGTTTTGTCCCCCACGCGCGAGGCGGGCTGGCCGTTGATGCTGACCTTGTCGGAGCCCTGCGCCATCTGCATGCTCGGGCCGTCGTCGCTGCAGGCCACCTGGCTGTTGGTGGCGAGCGCAGCGGGTTTGCCGTTGATGAAGACGTTGGGGGAGCCGGTGACGATATTGCCTTTGGGGGTCAGGCTACCGGCACCGGCGTCGGCAATGCCGTCGCGCGCCGCGGTGGCCGCCTCCCCGGTGAGATACCCCACCGCCAGGCTGGCGCCGATAAGCAGCACGCCGACGCCGATACAGGAAGCCGCCAGGCCGGCGACGAACAGCGCACCCGCCGCCAATGCGCCTGCGGCGGCGATCAGGCCGCCGACAAGGGTGCCGGCAATCATGCCGGCCAGGGCATGGGAATGCCCGATGGTATCGCCGACGCGAGCCGCTTCGGTCATCGTAAGTTCCTTTTACGCAAAGAGTTCATCGTTAGGCCGCCCGGTAGCTGTTCAGCACCTGCTGCAGCAGCGCGTCGTCTTGCGGCGTCAGCTTGCGCGCCATCGCCAGGGTGAACACCAGCACCCGGCCCTCCGCCAGCGCGAACACCGCCTGGTTCTGCCAGATGCGTTTGCCGTCGCGCAGGTAGCTGGCGCGCACCCACTCACCGGCGGCCAGCCCATCGCCCAACGTCGCCGGTTCGCGGCTTTTGAACGCCCAGCCTTTCAGCCCCTGCGCCAGCGCATCGAGCTGGCGGGTGACGTAGCTTTCCAGATTCTCCGCCGGCTGCAGCGCATCGCGGGAAATATTGACTGAGGGGGAAACATCATCGCCGGCCAACAGGACGTTGACCGTGCGATCGGCATAGCCTTCCGGCAAAGCGACGCTGCCTTCGCTAAAAGCGCAGCGGGATAAAGCGGACATGCGAGGATCCTTTTGCATAAATAATGCTTAAGCATCGCATAACTTAGCCTTGAAATAAAACCATCAGATACGGCGAATGTTGCGCGGCGTGACCGCGTTCACTGTGCAAAAGAGCGGTGCCGGAATCTGGCCGGGAATCAAACCGTCATATTACAGAATTATCTGAATCCACCGGCGCGCCGCCGCGCCGATTATGGCTATACTCGGCTTTCGTCCGTTTTTCAGGAGATCAGGATGCTGAGATTCACCCGTAGCGCGCTGCTGTGCGCCGCGCTGGCCGCGTTCGCCGCCGGTGCCGCCGAAACGCCGACGTTCGGCCCGGAGCTGCAGGGCTTTCACTACCCCTACCCGTTGCAGCAGTTCAGCTTCACCTCGCAGGGGCAGCCGTTAAAAATGGGCTATATGGACGTGCCGCCGGAAGGCACCGCCAACGGCCGCACCGCGCTGTTGCTGCACGGTAAAAACTTCTGCGCCGCCACCTGGCAGGACACCATCAAGGCGCTGAGCAAGGCCGGTTATCGCGTGATCGCGCCGGATCAGATCGGCTTTTGTTCCTCCACCAAGCCGGCGCATTACCAGTACAGCTTCCAGCAGCTGGCGCAAAATACCCACGGCCTGCTGCAGAACCTGAACATCAGCAAGGCCATCGTCATCGGCCACTCCACCGGCGGCATGCTGGCCACGCGCTACAGCCTGATGTACCCGCAGGCGGTGGAACGGCTGGTGATGGTCAACCCGATCGGCCTTGAGGACTGGAAGGCGAAAGGCGTGCCGTGGCGCAGCGTCGATCAATGGTTCGCGCGCGAGCTGAACACCTCCGCTGAGAGCATCCGCAATTATGAGCAGCACACTTACTACGGCGGCCGCTGGAAGCCGGAGTACGATCGCTGGGTGGACATGCTGGCCGGGCTGAACAACGGGCCGGGCCATCGCCTGGTGGCGTGGAACTCGGCGCTGATCTATGACATGATTTTCACCCAGCCGGTGTATTACGAGTTCAAGGATCTGCAAACGCCCACCACGCTGATGATCGGCACCGCCGACACCACCGCCATCGGCAGCGATATCGCCCCGCCGGCAGTCAAGGCCAAAATCGGGCATTATGACGTGTTAGGCAAACAGGCGGCGAAACTGATCCCGCACGCCACGCTGATCGAGTTCGCAGGGTTCGGCCACGCGCCGCAGATGGAGGAGCCGGAGCGCTTCCATCAGGCGTTGCTCAAGGCGCTGCAACCCTGAGCGGCCGTTGGCGCAGCCGCTGCACGGCGGCTAAACTTTCAGCTGGCACTCAATTGCAGGAGACAGCCATGCGACAGATTATTGCCAGCGCGTTCGTCAGCCTCGACGGCGTGATGCAGGCGCCGGGCGGGCAGGACGAAGACCGCAGCGGCGGCTTTCGCTTCGGCGGCTGGACCGCCCCCTACTGGGATGACGCCGTCGCGGAAACGATGAGCGATCTTTTCTCTGCGCCTTTCGATCTGCTGCTCGGACGGCGCACCTACGATATCTTCGCCGGCTACTGGCCGCAGATCACCGACGAGGCCGACCCGTTTTCGGCCGATATCGCCCGCGTGTTCAATCAGGCCACCAAGTACGTCGCCACCCACCACGGCGAGACGCTGGCGTGGGAGAACAGCCAGTGGCTGGGGCGGGACATCATCGCCCGGCTGCGCGAGCTGAAGCGCGCTCAGGGGCCGGTGCTGCTGGTGCAGGGCAGCAGCACGCTGATGCAACAGCTGCTGGCCAACGATCTGGTGGACGAACTGCGCCTGCTTACCTACCCGGTGCTGCTCGGCGCAGGCAAGCGGCTGTTCGATGACAACGCCGCGCCGGCGGCCTTCACGCTGACCCAATCGGTGGTCTCACCCGGCGGCGTGATCGTGGCCCACTACCGCCGCGCCGGCGAGGTGGCCACCGGCGACTTCACGGTGGAAAGCGCGGCGGCGGCCCAGTCGTAAAAAAAGGGCCGTTCGGCCCTTTTCTCTTTTCCTTCCTCGCCCTCAGGCAAACAGAATATCGCTCTGCTCCACCTGCCCGACCACGTGGATCTTGAAGTCGGCGGCGTAGCTGTTGCTCTGGGTGTTCATCAACAGATCGGTGGTGCCGTTGAAGGCGTCGAAGTTGAGCTGGATCTCGCCTTTCTGGCCGCTGAAGGCGCTGCCGCTGTCGATAAAGCGCAGCTCGCTCAGGCTGTTGTTGAAGCGCAGGCCGGAGAGATCGATCTTGTCGATGCCGTGCTCGAAGTCTTCAATCACGTCGAACGCCGCCACCGTGGACTCTTTGGCGTTGAGATAGACGAAATAGTCGGTGAAGTTGTTGGCGTCTTTGCCGCCCCACAGATGATCCGCCCCCAGCCCACCGTACAGGATATCGGAACCGGCGTTGCCCGCCAGCAGGTTGTCCTGATCGTTGCCGATGATCAGATCGCGCCCGCTGCCGCCGATGGCGTTCTCGATGATCGCCCCGCGCGCGATGGCGACGTTCTGCGTGCCGCCGCCGACGCTGGAGAACGCGCCGTCGTTCAGGTTGATCATCTGCTGCTGGCTGTAGCCGGAGAAGTCCAGCGTGTCGTTGCCGCCGGCGTCCCACACCGCGAAGTTGACCGGTTTGCCGTTGTCCGCCGTGGCGGTCAGGAAATCGCGCCCGGTGTTGGAGTTGAAGCCGTACACCGTGTCGCCGGTGCGGGTGCTCATGTTGGCGCCGTACAATTTTTGGATCGCGGCGATGTCATCCACCATCGGGCCATAGCCATACACCCCTTTGGTGTCGGCGCCGGTGTAACCGGCGTTGAAATAGCTCATGATCGAGTATTGCAGCGAATCCTGATAATAAGCCGCGTCGTTCTGGTAGCTCGGGTTGCCCAGCGACGCGTCATAAGATCCCGGGTGCGCCAGCCCCAGGGCATGCCCCAGCTCGTGGGTGAAGGTCTGGCTGCTGAAGTCGCCGCTAACCGGCGCCTTATGGGTGGCGAAATTTTTGTTGAACCACACCGTGCCGGCGAAGGCGTTATCGCTGCCCGCTTTGGAGCTAGGCGGATAATAGGCGTACGCGTTGATGGCATTCGGGCCGCTGCCGGCGGCGGTGCTGCCGTCGGCGCGCTGGGTGAAGTAAGCGAAGGTAATATCCGCGCGGTGGTTGATGTCGGTGGACGCCGCCGCAGTAAAGGTTACGTTCGCCACATCGGCCCAGGCCTGCATCGATTTCAGCGCCTGAGCCTGCGCCGCCAGGGTCAGCGGCTGCAGCCCCTTGTCGCCGTCGCCGGTCTGGCCGATGCGGTTCAGCGCGCTCTGCGTCAGGAAGGAATAGGTCAGCGCCACCGGCTGGTGATACGCCTGATCGCCGTTGTGCGTCAGGCCCGGCCGCGTCAGCTGATCGGCGGCGCGATCGAAGCTGAAGTTATCGCGGATTTTACCCAGGTTGTTGATGGCTGCCCCGCCGCGCTGGTTGCTGTACAGGTTAGCGTTGTCCAGCGTGAACAGCGCGCCGTAGCCCAATCCGTCATAGGGGCTGCCGGGCTGATGATAGTAAAACTGATAGTTGTGATCGTTGGGGGATGTGGCGGCCAGGCTGGTGAACTCATCGTCATCTTGCAAAATGTCGTTGTGGCGACTGCTCATTGCATTCTCCTTTTACACAGTAGGAATCCACTCGCTTTGTAAGACTATTCATCAGTCGTTTTAATCTAAGCCATGGCTTAGGATTGACCAGTATAGTAATTAACCCCGACGGCGCGAGCCCACGCCGCCGCGCATCACCGCGCCGGGCGTTAAGGCGGAAATAATCATAACGATTTGTATTAGCGCAGTATTAATGAGAAAGATAAACGTATCGGCGGGCTAATGACTCGTCTTTTTGGGCATGTTATCGCCGGTTAGATCAGAATTATCGAGGATTAAAAAACCTAATCCTTGCCTCATCATCCCGCCGGGAACGTGCTAAGGTGTGAACGGACAGCCGAAAGGAGTGACCCGATGCCAACCCATTTCCTTATGCGCGCCTTGCGCCGCGCCAGCCTGACAGGAGTCGTTATGAGCGTATTGTGCAGCAGTGCCCTGGGCAGTTCACTGCCGTTGCTGGAACCCGCCGCGCTGAAGGGCGACTGGCAGCTCGCCGCCATCGGCGACGGTAAAACCGTCTGCGAGGTGCAGCTGAGCGACGAAGCGGTAGCCAACACCAACGCCTTCCGCTTCAGCGCCTCAGCCGAATGCCTGCAGCCGCTGGCGCTGCACGCGCTGCCGGTCGCCTGGCGGCCGACGCCGGACGGCATGACGCTGACCGACGCCGAAGGGAGCATGGTGGCGTTTCTGGCCCTGACCGCGCCGAAACGCTATGAGCTGATCGACCGCAACGGCCCTTCGCGCTTTGTGCTGATCCCGCGCTAATCCTTCAGGCGAACAGCAAGCCGAGCAGCGCGCCACCGGCCAGCACCCACAGCGGATGGAGGCGCTTGCTCATGCTCAACCCCGTCGCCAGCGCCACGATCGCCGCCAGCCGCCAATTGGGCGCGGAAGCCTCGGCGATCAAAAGGCCGCTGGCCGCCACCAGCCCCACGGTCAGCGGCACCAGCCCGGCCTGCACGATGCGGCGCCACGGACGATCCTTAAAGCGCCGCCAGGCCCCCATCACCAGCAGCGTGACGATGGAAGACGGCCCGAACTTGGCGATCGAAGACACCAGCAGCCCCGCCCAGCCGGCCACGTGCCAACCGACCAGCGGCACGATCATCATGTTCGGCCCCGGCGCGGCCTGCGCCATGGCGAACAGCGCGCTGAACTCCTGGGCGCTCATCCACTGATGCACCTCCACCACCTGCCGCTGCATCTCCGGCAGAATGGTCATGCCGCCGCCGAACGCCAGCAGAGAGAGCTCGGTAAAGATCAGCGCCAACGCCATCAACACCCCGCTCATGACGGCCACCGCCACATCAGCAGAATGCTCAGCGGCGCCAGCACCAGCATGGTCGGCAACAGCGGCAAGCGCAGCCAGGCAATGGCGATCAGCGCCAGCGCCACAATCGCCAGCGCCGCCCACTTGCCGCGCAGCGGCAGCAGCATCTTAATCCCGGTCGAGAGCAGCAACCCGGCGGCGGCGGCGGCCAGACCGGCGAACACATGCTGCACATGAGGATCGTTTTGGAAACGGGCGTACACCACGCCCAGCCCCACCACAATCGCCGTCGGCGCACTGATGAGGCCCAGCAAGGCGCACAGCGCGCCGCGCAGCCCGCGAAACTCCATGCCCACCGCTACCGACAGGTTGATCACGTTGCCGCCGGGCAGAAACTGGCACAGCCCGAGCAGCTCGGTGAACTGTTCGCCGCTCAGCCAGCGCCGCCGCTCCACCAACATGCTGCGCGCCATCGGCAGCACACCGCCGAAGCCGATCAGCCCCAACCACAGAAAGCCCAAAAACAGCGCCGCGTTGCCCGGCGCTGCCGCCGGGTGCGGTTTTAACGTATTGATATCTGACATGACATTGCCGTTCCACATCGCTTGTTTTGATGTCTGGTATCATGCGCGCCGCCGTGCCATGATGTCTAATGCATTCCGGAACTACTAAAGATACCTTTGAGGTATGGCTATGATCGAACTGCGTCGCCTGCGGGCGTTCGTCACCGTGGTGGAAGAAGGCAACATCACCCGCGCCGCCGAGCGGCTGTTTATCCAGCAGCCGCCGCTGACCCGTTTATTACAGGGGTTGGAAGATGAATTGGGCGTGAAATTGTTGCAGCGATTGCCGCGCGGCGTGCGCGTCACCGAAGCGGGCGGCGTGCTGTTCGAAGAAGCCCGCGCCCTGCTGGCGCGCGCCGAACGCCTGCGGGAAGCGGTGCAGCGCGCCGCCCGCGGCGAGCAGGGCCATATCGCCATCGGTTTCACCAGTTCCGCCGCGCTGCACCCGTTCGTGCCCAACCTGCTGCGCCGCTACCGCGACATCCTGCCGGGCATCACCACTCAACTGGAAGAAGCCGGCAGCGGCGAACTGATGGAGGCGTTGCTGGAACAGCGCCTCGACGCCGCCTTCGTGCGCTCGCCGGCCAACGGCATTCCCGGCCTGAGCGTGGAGCCGGTGCTCAGCGAGCCGATGATCGTCGCTCTGCCGCTGGGCCATCGGCTGGCGCATGAGACGCAGCAGCCGCTGCCGTTGGCCGAACTGGCCCACGAGGCGTTTATTCTCTATCGCCGCCCGGCCGGCCAGGGGCTGTACGACGCCATTCTGGCCGCCTGTCACCGCGCCGGCTTCAGCCCGCGCATCGTGCAGGAAGCGCCGCGCCTGCCGGCCACCCTCAGCCTGGTCGGCGCCGGATTGGGGGTGTCAATCGTGCCCGGTTCCATGCGGCGGCTGGGCGGCGACGGCATCGTCTACCGCACTCTCGCCGCAGAGGCGCAGCTCAGCGCCCCGCTTTACCTGGCGCTGCGCCGCAGTCCGGCCTCGCCGATCGTCGAGCGCTTTCGGCAACTGGTGCTGGAGACCGTGGGGCAGTCATAAAAATAGCCCAAACGGCCAATAAAAAATGACGTTCGTTTATTATTTATTTAAATTATCCGGCGACTAAAATTAATTCCATCCAATGACTATTCAACTTCCGTTTAATTAATTAAACCTGCACTCACTTAGTAACAAACGCAAACAAATAAGCGCCTACGCAATACCTTCCAGCCGCTAGGATTTAAGGGTCACAGCCTATTTCCGCCGATGACAAAAAATCATTTCAATGGCGAACGCGCCTTCCCTGTCGCCTGCTTCTGCAGGCGCACGGCTTTATATTGGAGAAAATGCTATGCTATCGCGTCGTGATATATTGAAAGTCTCCGCCGTCAGCGCGGCCGCCGCCGGCATGATTGGCGGCATCGCCAAAAATGCCGCTGCCGACGACCATCGCAATATCGTGCCCCCCAGCAGCTATCAGCCGCCTGCCGATGCGCAGCATCTCTATAAATATAAATTCACCGACAGCAAAAAGCGCAGCCTGCCCAGCGGCTGGGCGCGTGAAGCCACCGTCGAGCAATTCCCGATCTCCGAGGGCGTGGCCGGCGTCGACATGACGCTGGAACCGGGTGGCGTGCGCGAACTGCACTGGCATGCCATCGCCGCCGAATGGGCATTTATGCTGGAGGGCCATGCGCGCATCACCATTCTCGATCCCGAAGGCAAATGCGAAGTGGCGGATTTCGGGCCCGGCGACGTCTGGTATTTCCCGAAAGGCTACGGCCATTCCATTCAGGCGTTGGCGGACGGCGCGCATTTTATTTTGGCGTTCGATAACGGCCATTTCTCCGAATTCGGCACCTTCAGCATCACCGATTGGGTGGCGCATATGCCGAAAGAGGTATTGGAAAAAAGCGTCAACATGCCGGCGGCGGTATTTTCCAAGGCCAAACAGGGTGAAGCTTATATTGTCGGCGGCGCCATCCCGCCCACATTGCCATTGCCGAAAAACGACGGCGGATTAAATAACGCCCCGCTGACCCACCGTTATGAATTAATGAAGCAAAAGCCGTTCTTTGAAAATGACGCGGGCAGCGTCCATTTGGTGTCGTCGAAAGAATTCCCCATCTCCACCACCATGACCGGCATCATCGAGATCGTGAAACCCGGCGCGATCCGGGAATTGCACTGGCACCCCAACGCCAACGAATGGCAATACTATATTGCCGGCAAAGGCCGCATGACGGTGTTCAGCTCGCACGGCCACGCGCAGACGGAAGAGTACGCCCCTTCAGACGTCGGTTACGTGCCGCAGGGCTTCGGCCATTACATCGAGAACATCGGCGATGAGGATTTGAAGGTCTTGATCGTGATGGACAACGGCATTTATCAGGATATTTCGTTGTCCGACTGGCTGGCGAAAACCCCGGCCTACCTGCTGGCGGACAACTTCAATAACCAGGTTGAAGACTGGCGGGATCGGCCAAAAGACAAACGGGTGATGTCGCGGCGCAGCCGCTGACGCCGCGGCGAGGGAGCCGCTCCCTCGCCGCTTTTCTTTACTGCTTGCGCTGCTCCGCCACCTGTTTGGCGGTGACTTTGCCCTGCTTGTCGCCGAAATGGCCGACCACAAAGTTGGCGACCGCCGCCACTTCCTCGTCGGAATAGGCGCTGCCGAACGCCGGCATCATCTCATGCCGCTCGCCGACGCTGATGCTCGTCCCCTTCAGGATGGCCTGCACCACGCTGCGCCCCTGCGGATCGTTCACCGCCGAGCTGCCGACCAGCGATGCGTACTCGCTTTGGCGGCCCGGCCCGTTCCACTGGTGGCAACCGCTGCAGTCGTTGGCGAACACCCGGCGCCCAAGCGAACTGTCTTGCCCGCCCGGCAGGATCGGGGTGGAAGCCCCCGCGCCCTTCGGCTGCAGGTTCACCGCCGCCGCGCCGTCGCCGGCGATAGGCTCGATGTCGCGCAGGTATTTCACCAGCGCCAGATTATCTTCCGGCGTCAGGAACTGCAGGCTGTTTTCCACCGCTTCCGCCATCGGGCCGGCGGCGCTGCTGCGCCCCGGCGCATGACCGGTAGCCAGATATTGCGACAGCTGCTGGTCGCTCCAGCCGCCGATGCCGGTCTGTTTGTCCGGCGTGATGTTGGCGGCGAACCAGCCCTGCACCACTTCACCGCTCAGGTGCTTGCTCTGGTTAAGACCAAACCCCAGATTGCGCGGCGTATGGCACTCGCCGCAGTGGCCCAGCGCCGTCGCCAGATAGGCGCCGCGATTCCACTGTTCATCCTTGTTGAGATCCGGCGCGAAGCGCTGCTCATGGAAGAACGCCAGGTTCCAGAATTTCATGCCCCAGCGCTGGTTGAACGGGAACGACAGCTCGTTTTGCGGGTTGGCCTGTTTCACCGGCGGCAGGCTGAACAGATAATCCTTGATCGCCAGCACGTCATCGCGGCTCAGCCCGGTGTACGAGGTATAAGGCATCGCCGGATACAGGTTGCCCTGCGGTCCGATGCCCTCACGCACCGCGCGCACGAACTGATCGTCGCTCCAGTTGCCGATGCCGGTCTCCTTGTCGGCGGTGATGTTGGTGCCGTAAATGGTGCCGAACGGCAATTTGAAGGCGAAGCCGCCCGCATAAGGCGCGCCGCCCGGCGCGGTGTGGCACGCCACGCAGTCGGCGGCGCGCGCCAGGTACTCGCCGCGCGCCAGTTTGTCGGTCATGCCGGCCGGCGCCCCGGCGATCGGCGCCGCCGGCTCAGCGCCGGTTGGCCGCAGCAGGGTATACAGCGCGTACCCTCCCGCCAACACCACCACGGCGATAATCAGCCATAACAGCCCTTTCAAGGCATTGCTCATCGCATCTCTCCCTAACCCAACGCCTTGGCGGCCTGGTGGATGGCGGCGCGAATGCGCACATAGGTGGCGCAGCGGCAGACGTTGCCGCCCATCGCCGCGTCAATGTCCGCATCGCTCGGATCCTTGCTTTGCGCCAACAGCGCGCTGGCGCTCATGATCTGGCCGGACTGGCAGTAACCGCACTGCACCACGTCCAGATCAAGCCAGGCTTCCTGCACCGCCTTGCCTTCCGGCGTGGCGCCCACGGCTTCGATGGTGGTGATTTTCTTGCCGACGGCGGCGGAGACCGGCGTCATGCACGAACGCACCGGCACGCCGTCCAGATGCACGGTACAGGCGCCGCACATGGCGATGCCGCAGCCGAACTTGGTGCCGGTCAGGCCGGCTTCGTCACGCAAAAACCACAGCAGCGGCATGTGCGGATCGCCCTCAAAGGTCAGCGGCTGATCGTTTACGGTTAAATGAATCATCAGGTTCTCTCCTTGTCAGACGCCGGATTCGCAGTGGGATTATGCAGCGGCAGGCTCAGCGAGGTGCGCGGCCGCCCGAGCAGCGCCAGCGCATTGCCGACCGCCGGGGCGATGGTCGGCACCCCCAGCTCGCCCACGCCGGTCGGTTTCTCGGTCGAGGGCACGATGATCACCTCGACCTCCGGCATCTCATCGATGCGCAGCGGGCGGAAGTTATTGAAATTGGACTGTTCGACCACGCCGTCTTTCAGCGTGATATTGCCGTATAGCGCCATGCTGAGGCCGTAACCGATGCCGCCCTCGATCTGCGCGCGGATCACGTCGGGGTTCACCGCCACGCCGCAGTCCACCGCGCACCACACCTTGTGCACTTTCGGGATGCCGCCTTCGCCGATCGACACCTCGGCCACCTGCGCCACATAGGTATCGAACGCCTTGGCGACGCCCACGCCGCGCGCGCACCCGTCCACCACCTTGGCGCCCTGCCAGCCGGCGGCTTTGGCCACCGCCCGCAGCACGCCCGCCGCGCGCGGCGCATCGCCCATCAGCGCCAGCCGCCCTTCGACCGGATCCTGCCCGGTTTCCTGCAACAGCTGATCGATAAAGCTCTCCACCGCGTGGCCGGTGTGGGTGCTGGCGACCGACCGCAGCGAGGTGGTCGGCACCTTGCCGGGCACGATGTGCGCATCGCAGCGGAAGGCTTCGAAGGTGTATGACACCTCGCTGGCGCCCTCGACCATCATTTGATCGAGCCCGTTGACCACCAGCGCATCCATCGCGCTGTGGCGCGTCCAGGAGTGGCCGACCACGGTATCGGTCCAGCCCACCACCTTGCCGCCGCGAATGGCGCCGCGCAGGCGGTGCAGGATCATCGGGCGATACCAGCCGTTGCGGATGTCGTCCTCGCGCGTCCATACCACTTTCACGCCGTGGCCGGGGCCGATGCCCTTGGCCGCCGCCGCCATGTCGGCCGCCAGATCCGGCCCCAGCGTCGGGTTGCCTAAATCGATGCGCCGGCCGAAGCTGCCGCCCGCCAGAATGGTTTCAATCTGCACCTTCTCCGGCGGCAGCTCGAACAGATCGCACAGCTGCTTATGGTCAAGCGTCTGGATTTGGCAACCGTAGCGCGCCTTGACGCTCTCGCCGTCCCAGAACAGATAGCCGTCCAGCGGCTCCATCGGCGCGTGGGCGACGTACGGGAAGGTGTATTCAGCCTCGATCACCTTGTCGGCCTTATCGAACACCTCGTCCGGCTTGCCGTGGCTCTTCGCCACCACGCCGGTTTTCTGCGCCACCTGGCGGAACTCGGCGTAGATCTCCTCGGTGTTGCGCCGTTCGGCCTGCGCATCGTCCCAGGTGACCCGCAGCCGTTCCCGCCCCTGGATCGCCGCCCAGGTGTTTTTGGCGTAAACCGCTACACCGGTGGCAACCTGTTTCACCGCCACCACGCCCGGTACCGCCAGCGCCCGCTCGGCGTCGAAGGTCGCCACTTTGCCGCCGAAACGCGGCGGTTTCTTGATGGTGACGGTCAGCATGTCCGGCTCGTGGATATCCTGCGAGAACTGCGCGCTGCCGTTGGTTTTCGCCAGCGAATCGACGCGGTGCAAACCGCGCGTTTTGCCGATCAGGGTGAAATTGGCCGGGTCCTTCAGCGTCAGGCTGGCGGGATCGGGCGGCGGCAACGTGGCGGCCAGCGCGGCGAACTCGCCAAAGCCCGCTTCGCGCCCGCTGGCGGCATGGCGGATCTTGCCCGCCTGCACGGTGATTTCCTGCGCCGAGGTTTTCCAGCTCTGCGCGGCGGCCTGCACCAGCAGCGCGCGCGCCATGGCGCCCATGCGCCGCATTTGCTCATAGGCATTGGCCACCGAGCTGGAACCACCGGTCCCCTGGAATCCGAAGGCCAGGTTTTTGTAGATATTGGTGTCCACCGGCGCGGCCACGACCCGTACCTGCGCCCAATCGGCGTCGAGCTCTTCGGCAACCAGCGTCGCCATGCCGGTATAGACCCCCTGGCCCACTTCGGTGTGTTTACTGATGACGGTGACGACGCCGTCGGCGCCGATCTGAACGAAGGCGTTGGCGTCTAACGCCGCCGTGCCGGAGGCGGCCGGGGCGTTCGAGCGCGCCAGCGCGCCGGTGGACGGCAGATAGGCGCCGATCACCAACGCCCCGGCGCCGACGATAAACCGCCGCCGCGAAAGCGGAACTTGGGATATGCTCATTGCTCATGACTCCAAAAAAACCGAAGGCGTCACTGCCTTCGGCGAAACAACTCTTGTTATGGGAATGGCTTGCCGCGCCGATCAGGTGACATAGCGCAACAGAGCAATAATTAGCGTAGCCTATTATTCAGCAGGCCTAATCTTGATAAGGGATTTTCTGTTGGAGAATCGTGCGGTGCGGGCGGGAACCCGCACCGGGGGTCAGCTCTGCGTCGTCGCCAGAGAGGAAAAGACGCTGAGCAGGCGGATTTGCGCCGCCATGTTGTCGCTGTCGAAGGCCACGGTGAGCGCGTCCTGGCGCTGCACGCCGGGCACCAGGCTGAACAGATCCGCCAGCACCGGTTTGGCCGCCATCAACGTCAGCCGGTAAGGTGGCATGAAGCGGCGCTCCACCGGCAGTCTGGCGCCCTGGCGCACCTGCTGCATCGCCCGCTCGCGGATCTCCGCCCGCGCCCGCTGAGGGCTGAGCGATTCAGCGGCGGTTTGCGAGATGGCGCGTTTCACGCAAACATAGCCAGATTGCGGATAACGCTCAGCGATCCAACGTTGCAGCTCGTCGTCACCGCTCACCAGCCACAGCGGGACGTTCAACTCGGCCGCCGCCGCCGCATACAGATCGCTTTCGCCTACCACCTCGCCGTTCAGGCTGACGCGGTAAAAGGCCCGGCCATTGATGGTATGCGCCAGCACGCCGCGTTCTCCGGCGGCGCTGTGATAACCGATACACATCAGGCCGTCGTAACGTTGATGCTGCAGCCCTTCCACCATCGATAGCCCGCGCGGTTTGCCCTGCACCAGGCGCGCCCGCGCATCGATGCGATCGGCGCGCAGGTTCTGCATCATCGCGTGGCTGTCGGCCACCGTCACCTCGGTGGCGCCGCCGGCAAAAGCGCCGTCGATGGCGGCGTTGACCTCCTGCTCCATCAGCTCGCGCGCCGCCGCATAGTCAGCATGGGCCGGGTTGCACTGCTCCGGCCGCATCACGCCGGCGATACCCTCGATATCCGCAGAGATAAAGACTTTCACATCACACTCCCGTTATTTAATTTTCCGCCAGCCGATCGAGCAGCGGGCCCAACGCCATACGATCGTGCTGCTGGAAACCGCTGACGCCTTCGGCGCTGAGCAAGGCATCCAGCACCGCGTATTCGGTGGCGTCCGCGGCCGCCGCAAACAGCGGCTCCAGCCGTTCGTCCGGCAACGTCGCCCCCAGCAACCGGGTGGAAAACGCCAGCGCGATATCGCCGGAGCCGTGCCCCCAATGGCTGCCCACCCGCCCCAAACCAGCGCCCGCGCGGCGGGCGATGCGGTTCAGCTGGCGGCTGTCCAGCGCCCGATCGCAGGCGATGATGATAATGACCGAACCGGCGTCTACCTGCGGCGGCGGATCCGCCAACAGTTTGCCCAGCGCCTGGCCAACGCGCACGCCGCTCAGCGTCAACGAGTCGAGGGTGCCGAAGTTGGCCAGCACCAGCACGCCGAGCGTGGTGCCAAGCCCTGGGCAATAGCGCGAGGCGGTGCCGATGCCCCCTTTCAAGCCGAAGCTGCTCATGCCGCGCCCGGCGCCGACGCTGCCGCGCGCAAAGCGGGTGGAATGGTTATCCAGCGCGCTGAAGACGTGCTCCTCACGCACCGCCATCGCCTGAATATCGTTGAGGTAACCGTCGTTGCACTCCAGCACCAGCGGGTTAATGGTGGCGCTGCCGCGGCCGATCTGCGGGTAACGCAGACAGCTGCGCCGCACCATGGCGTTGAACAGCGTGCCGACGGCGAAGGTGTTGCTCAGCAGGATCGGCGTTTGCAGCACCCCCAGCTCGTTCAGCTGCACCAACCCCAGCGGCTTGGCGAAGCCGTTGAGCACCGCGCTGCCGCACGGCAGCGGCTGGTTAAACAGATCGCCCGGCGGCACGATGGCGGTAACGCCGGTCTGGCATTCGCCGTCGGCCAGCGTGTGATGCCCGACGCTGACGCCCGGCACGTCGCACAGGGTGTCGGTCGGGCCGGCCGGATAGCGCGCGCCCGGCAGGCGGCGATGGCGCCGCCAATAGCTCAGCAGATTGTCGAGGCTTTGTTGTTCAAACGCCTGGCTGTCTGTCATGGTTCCCTCATCCGCCGTCAGCCCATCAGAAAACCAGAATATCGCGCAATGCGCCGCGCCGTAAATTGAAAGCCGAAGCGAGCAGCAAAAATAGCCTTGCCCCATCGCCATTTATTGGGTTTTTAGGGGGGAAACAGTGTAAATGGCCGGTGCCGCGGGTGATATCCCCCCTTATCCCAAATGTATAACCCGATCTGCCGACGCAATGGTCGTTTCACGGTGGGCAATGATCAGCTTAGTGATATTGAGTCTCTTGATGGCCTGATTCACCACAGCTTCGCTCTCCTTACCCAGCGCGCTGGTGGCCTCATCCAGAAACAAAATAGCCGGTTTTTTGTAGATTGCCCGGGCTATGAATAGCCGTTGTTTTTGCCCGCCGGACAATCCTTCCCCCAACTCGCCAATCAGTGTTTCATATCCCATAGGCATGCGTAAAATCACGTCATGCAGATAGCTGGCACGGGCACAGGCTTGCATCCAGGCATCGTCCACCTCGTCCGCAAACCCGCAAATATTTTCCCGGATCGAGCCGGAGAACAGTTTGTCGTCCTGCATCACGCAGGCAATCATTTTGTGGTAGTTGTTGATGCCGAGCTGGCGGATATCGACACCGTTCACCTCAACCCGCCCTGAATCCGGGGTAAACAGTCCGCACAACACCTTCATCAACGTGGTTTTGCCGGCGCCGGACGGGCCCACGATGGCCACGCTTTCGCCCGGCGCAATGCTGATGTCCAGGCCATCAAAGATAGCCGATGACTGACTGTCGTAACGATAGCTCAGGGCATGGGTCGTCAATCCCAAAGGTTGCAGCCCCGCCGTGTAAGGGTGATCGGGTTTACGCGCCTCCCGCGGATGCAGGGCGATATCGGCAATGCGCTCGTTATGCAGGCTCATCATGCGCAGCTGCAGCAAAAATTCCGTCAGCGACCCGATGCGGTCGGAGAACTGGCCCCGAAAGGCGCCGAACGCCACGAACATGCCGAGGGTCATCTGGTTATCGATCACCAGTCTGGTGCCCAGCCACAGAATGACGATCTGGTCGCACGCCGCTATGAAGGTGTTGATCCCGCCAAACAGCATGTCCATTCGGGTGACGCGGATACCCGTGTTGATGGTGTCGATTTCAAGGTTTAGCCAGTGAGCGATGCGGCGTTCTGCCATGCCCTGCATCTTGACGGTAGCGATACCGTACAGCGTTTCCATAAAATACGAGCCGGCCCGCGCCTCTCTCACCAGCGCCTCCTCGGACAGCTGACGGTAATATCCATAGGTCAGCAGCCGCATCAACACATAAAGCGCAGTGAAAGTGAGCACTACCCAGGTCAGCCAGCCGCCATACAGCACCATCATCACCAACACACCGATCACCATGATGCCGTCCATGATGGCGCCGACGATACTGGTGGTGAAAGTGCTGCGCAGCGTATCCAGTGAACCGAAGCGTGATTGAATGTCACCCAGCTTACGCCGTTCAAAGTAACCGAGTGGCAGGCGCAGCAGATGGGTGAACAACCCGGACTGCCACTGCACGTTGATAAGCGTCGCCATGACCAATCCTGACCATGCCCGCACCATGCCGATGGCAGCCCGCAACAAGATAAACAGCATCAATCCGGCGCAGATGAGCGACAGTAACCCGCGATCTCCGGCGGGAATGGCGTGATCCATCACCAGCTGCGTGCCGATGGGCATCACCAGGTTGATGGTTTCGAATACCAGAGACAGGCAAAAGATTTTGCCGAGCGCCCCCTTGAGGCCATGCACGCTGCCGATCAACGTGCGAAGATGAATGCGATGGCGGACGCTGTCGGCGGTGAACTCGCTGCCGGGCCAGGCCTCAAGCGCTACGCCGGTGAAACTGTGCGACAGTTCCGTCAGGCTGACGGCCCGGCGCCCGCGCGCCGGATCGTGCAGCACCGCGCGGTGGCCTTTGACGCTGACCAGCACCACGAAATGGTTGAATTCCCAGTGCAGAATGCAGGGCAGTTTTAGCGCACCGAGTTCGTCCAGATCCAGAGACAGAGGACGGGTGCTCAACCTCAATTGCTCGGCGATACCGGTCAGTCCAGCCAATGTGGCACCGCGGGATGACAGATTGAACTGCCGGCGCAGCGCGATCAGGTCGATGTTTTTGCCGTAATAACCGCAGATCATCGCCAGACAGGCCAGCCCGCATTCCGACGACTCGGTCTGGTGCATCATCGGAACCCGGTGGCGCAGCCGCAGATCCAGTTGGCTGACCCGCTGTTTGAATGTGCTCCTACTCATTGACCGGCCCCGTCGCACTGTGTTTCATGTCGTAGAACGGCGACAGCATCCATTGATACATCTTCCTTTTTTCCAGAAACAGAGTGCTTTGCGCTTTCATGCCGTTTTCCAGGCTCAGACGTTTGCCATCGTAAGCAATGGATTGTTTTTCCGGGATAACAATCACCTTGTAGTAAGGCACGGCGGCGGTCAGCGCCGCTTTGGGCGCCCCCTGGTAGGTCAGCATTTCCTGCGGTGAAGCCGGGGCTTTGGAGATGACGGACACGGTGCCGGCGAACTGGCCGAACTTCTCCGCCGGAAAGGCGTCATAGCGCACATTGACCTTATCGCCGGCGGCAATGTAGGGGATGGCGTCGTTGGGCACCCACAGTACCAGGGCATAGCGATCGATGTTTTGCGGAATAATCTGCAGCAGACTGTCGCCAATGTTGACCATCTGGCCAACCGTGACGCTCAGCGAATCGATGCGGCCGCCGGCCAGCGCGCGAACGATAATATCGCCAGTGGCATCGATGTTTTGCCGCTCCTTTTGCAGCTCATAGCGCTGCAGCTCCATCTGGTAGATCTGGTTGTCGAATTCGGCAGCCTGGATATGGATCTGACTCTCCAGCGCGGTGATCTGCAACGCATTCTGTTCGTTCTGGCCGGACAGGCCCAGCAGGTTGTTCTGCTGCTGGTAATACAGCGCCACCTGATTGGTGAGCTGATCCTTATTGATCAGCCCCTTGGTCTGATAGTGCCGGTAGTTCTCCATGTTTTCCTTCATGATGCGTATCCCTTCCTGGGCGCGTTTGAGGATATCGGTGGAGCGGGTGAATGCAGCGGTGTATTGCGCCTTCTGTTGTTCCAGCATGATAAGCGTGGCCTGCTTGCTGCTTTCCAGTCGGTTAATGATTTGCGCAATGCGCGCCAGCTGGCCATCGATATCCCGCCGTTGGTTGTCGCTGAGCACACCGCTACGGGTACTCTTGCTGACGTCGATCTGGTAAATGGGGGCACCAACGGCAATCACCTGCCCTTCGGTGACAAATTGTTTGACCACTACCCCTTGAACCGTGGAGTAAACGTTCGCGGCGCGGGGATAGGTGCTGATCTCACCGGTCACGTTGACCCGCCGGGTATAGGTGCCGGCGATGGTGAAGGTGAGAAAAGCAATGAGAAAAAACAGGCACAGCCCCGCCGTGAACCAAAAGGGAATGCCGGGAAGGAGGAGCGCCCGGCCACGCCATTTCATTTTCTGATTATCGATCGCTTCCTGGCGAAACATGATCAGCGTCCCTTATTGATAGCTAACATTCAAATTCACAGGCTATTGTATTGATAATAAAACAAGCAGAAGATCAGTTAATTTTGGTGAGAGGATATGAAACTATTAAAATAAACACCTTTAAATCTTCTGAGTGATCCTAGCACCAATAAATTTTCATGAACGTATTTTTCACCCTATGGCAGTATCATATCCAGAGGAAATCAGAGAGATCCAGTTCGACAAGCCGTTTTATTTTTTAAATCCAACAGCATCTACTTCTAACTCATTTTCATCGTGGCAAAATAGACTATCGTCATAACAATAACACAAATAGAACAGAACAATAAATCACCTGAAAAATTTCTCAATGAATACAAATAATCATTGCTGTTCTTATTTAATTTGTTAATAGCATCGTTTTCGTTATCAGCCTCTACTTCGATATGATGCTTCCTGAATCCCTTCCGCTTCATACTCTTAATAATTTCTCGTGTAACCACTTCCTTTCTTAGCACTTTTGATTCATCACTCTTTATAAAAACAACATATCTATTCATCATATACCCCATCTCCGCTATCAGAGGCTCTTTTTCCACTCCCATCGCGATCCTGCCATCCACCCGACACCGCATCGAATTGGCTACTTAAAATTTCCTTCATAAATACTCTCCTATGGGTTTACTGGTTTTACAGTCATTAAAAATAGCTGTAATGGCAAAAGTAAAACACACTAATAACAATCCATAACCATCCTATATTTCATGAAAAAACCAATAAGAAAAGTGTGTTCTAAACATTGCAACCCATCATATTAAAATAAAACCCAGAATAATATACCGAACCTAATTACACGCAGATGCTATCGATTCAATTAATTGAATCGCCAAATAATCTCAACGCCCAGGATTAATAACCCAATAAAGAAAAGGCGGCGAAACAGCTGCGGGCGACAATGACGGCGCACCCTCTCCCCCAGCCACATGCCGGCCAACGCCGGCAACAGCGACAGCAAGGAAACGCCGAGCAACGAGCCGGGCAGCGCCTGATGCCAGGCTAATCCGGCGGCCAGCGCCAGCGTCGAGACGGTGAACGACAGCCCCAGCGCCTGCACCAGCTCATCGCGCGCCAGGCCTAACGCATTCAGGTAAGGCACCGCCGGAATGACGAACACCCCGGTGGCGCCGGTCAGCGTACCGGTCACCAGGCCGCACAGCGGCCCCAGCCAAGGCTCTGCCTCGGCGGAAATGCGCCAGTCGAAACGGGTGAATCCCAACAGGGCATAGCCGATCAGACACATGCCCAGCGCCAGCGGCGCCAGGCCGCCGTCGCCGGCAGTGAGCGCTCCGGCGCTCAACAATGTGCCCAGCGTGACGCACAGCATCATCGGCCAGAGCCGCCGCCACAGCGCCCACAGCGTCGGCCCGCACAGCAGTTGCCACAGGTTGGTGATCAGCGAGGGCAACAGCAGCAGCGCGGCGGCCTGCCCCGGCGGCATCATCAGACTGAGCAACCCCATCGACACCGTCGGCAACCCCAGACCGATCGCCCCTTTGACCGTGCCGGCCAGCGTAAAAATGCCCGTAAGGGCGACAATTTCGAGTAACGTCAGCGACATGCGTCTATCCTTATGGCGAATCAACGGCTCGATTGTGGCCAGCGCCGCGCCGCGGCACAATGCGGCAATGACAGAGCCTGCCTGCGGCAAAGACAGAGGGAAAACGCATGCATTTTGACTTTATCGATCTGCGGCTGTTGGCGGCGGTGCTCGAGACCGGCAGCATCACCGCCGGCGCCGAGCGCGTCGGGCTGTCGCTGACCGCCGCCAGCGCCCGCATGCGCGGGCTGGAGCAACAGGCCGGCGTAGCGCTGCTGACGCGCAATCCGCGCGGCGTCCAGGCGACGCCCGCCGGTGAGCGCCTGTTGCATCACGCGCGAGTGCTATTGCAGCAGCGCGACCGGCTGCGCGGTGATATGGCCGAGTTCGCGCCGGGCCAGCGCAGCCAGCTGCGCATCGTCGCCAATACCGTCGCCGCCGACGCCTTTTTGCCGGAGCTGTTGGCGGATTTTCTGATGCTGCACCCGCACACCGATATCGCGCTGGAAGAGCTGCCCAGCCCGGCCATCGCGCAGACGATCGCCGAACGAGCGGCGGATATCGGCATCGTCGCGGACCACGCCGATCTGCGCGGGCTGACAAGTTACCCTTTTCGCCAGGATCGTCTGGTGCTGGCGCTGCCGCCGGGGCATGCGCTCAGCGGCCGCCGGCAGGTCAGCTTTGCGGACGCGCTGCCTTTTGATTTCATCGGCCTGCCGGAAGAGAGCGCGCTGCAACAACATCTTGAGCAATTGGCGATACGCAGCGGCGGCCCGATGCGATTGCGGGCGCGTGCCGCTCATTTCGACGCCATCTGCCGCATGGTGCTGCGCGGCGCCGGGCTGGCGGTGGTGCCGGAAGAGAGCGCACAACGCCAGCCGGAAATTCGGCACAGCGCACTGCCGCTGACGGACGATTGGGCGACCCGGCGCCTGTCGATCGCGGTGCGTGACCCGGCGCAGTTGCCGCTGCCGGCGCAGCGGCTGGTGGCGTTCCTGCGCCATGCCTGAGGCGGCTCAGTGCGTGCCCGGCTCTGCGCGCAACCGCGCAACCTGCGCCTCCACGTCGCGCCAGGCCGGTTTGTCGCCGGCATAGCGTTGGCGTAAATAATTCACCAGCGCCGTTACCTGCCGATCGGAAAAACTGTCCTTAAAGCCCGGCATAAAGCCCAATTCGGCGGTGGCCGGTTTGGGGATACCTTGCAGGATCACCTTGATCAGGTTATCGGGGCGATCGCTGAAGATGTTGGTGTTATTGGCCAGATCCGGGCTGACGCCGAACAGCTGCGGCCCGCCGGCGGCGGCGCTGTGGCAGGCCTGGCAAGCGCCCTGAAACAACCGCTCACCGGCAAGTTGCCCCACCGCCGGCAATGCGCGAGCCGCCAACTGCGCCTGCGGTTCCACGTTCAGCGTCGACTTGGCGCTCAGCGACATCACATAATTGGCCATCGCCCGCAGATCGCTCTGCGGCAACGTCGCCAGCTCGCTCACCACCGGCCCCATCGGCCCGGCCGCCACGCCGTGCTCGGCGGAATGCCCGCTGCGGAAATACTGAAACAGCTGTTCCTCGGTCCAGGGTTTTTCCGCGTTGGCCAATTGATTCAGCGCCGGCGCTTCCCACCCGTCCACCATCCCCCCCGCCAGGAAAGCCGCGCCGCCCTTTTCCGCCCCCAGCAGGTTGCGCGGCGAATGGCAGGCGGCGCAATGGCCAAGCCCGTTGACCAGATAAGCGCCGCGGTTCCATTGCGCGCTTTGTTGCGGATCGGGTTGATATTCCCCCTGGCGCAGGAACAGCGCGTTCCAGCCGGCCATCAGCGGCCGCAGGTTAAACGGGAAACGCATCTGATTGGCCGGGTTGCTCTGGCGCACCGCCGGTTGCGACATCAGATAAGCGTACAGCGCCTGCATGTCGCCGTCGGTCATTTTGCTGAAGGCGGTGTAAGGAAATGCCGGATAGAGGTGGCGGCCGTCGCGGGCGATACCCTGGCGCATCGCCCGATCGAACGCAGTAAACGACCAGTTGCCGATGCCGGTTGCCACGTCCGGGGTAATATTGGTGCTGTAGAGCGTGCCGAACGGCGTCGCCATCGCCAGCCCACCGGCGTTGGTCGCCCCTTCCGATGCGGTATGGCAAACCGCGCAGTCTCCGGCGGCGGCCAGCTGACGGCCGCGCTCCAGCGTGGCGGCCGACCAGGTGCCGGCGCCGGGCGTCGCCACCGGCGCGATCTCCGCCCGCCACGGCAAGGCGCTGCCGGCGATGCCCAGCACGGCGCCGAACAGCCCCGCCGCGCCGCCGAACCACCATTTGCCGCGCTTCTTTTTCTTGGGCGGCGCGGCCTGCCGTTCGGCATCCGGCCCGTTCAGCGCCTCACGCAGCTTGTCCGAGGTGATCGGCAGCTCGCGAAAACGAATGCCGGTGGCGTCGAACACCGCGTTGGCGATGGCCGCCGCGCTGGGCACCGACGCCGACTCCCCGGCGCCCAGCGGCGGATCGTAAGGGCGCGGCATCATCACCACGTCCACCTCCGGCACCTCCGGGAAGGTCAGGATCGGGTAGGCCCCCCATTCTTTGGCTGAGACCGTCGATTCCTCAAAGGTCACGCGCTCTTTCAATACCCGGCTGGTCGATTGCAATACATTGCCGTGAATTTGGTGGCGCACGCCGTCCGGGTTAACCATCATGCCCGCGTCGTGGCCGACCACGATGCGCGTCACCGCCACTTCGCCGCTGGCTTTGTCGATCGCCACGTCGGCCACCCAGGCGGCCCAGGCCGCGCCAAAGCCGGGAAACTTGCTGTGGATGTAACGGGCATAGGCAAAGCCGCGCCCGCGCAGCACGCCGTCTTCCGCCGGGGTCTGCATCGGTTCGGTATGCGGCGTCCAGCCGGCGCGTTCTGCGGTGCTGCGCATCAGTTCACTGGCGCGTTCATCATTGATGTAGCGCAGCCGATACTCCAGCGGATCGACGCCGGCGGCGTGGGCCAGCTCATCGATATAAGACTCGTGGGCGAAGGTGTTGGGCAAGGCGGAAACGCCGCGCATCCAGGAGGCACGCACGATCGGCGCCATGTCCTCGATGCTGACGCGCAGCGACGGATACTCATAAGGCGGCACCGAAGTGCGATCGCCCATTTCATAGGCCACCGGCAGCGGCTCGACCCGGCCGGTCAGCAGCAGCGCCAGCGTCGGCGCGCCGTTGGAAGGATAATAGGTGCGAAAATCGTAGGCGACCGGGTGCCCGGCGGCGTCCAGCCCGCCGTCCACCTCCATCAGTTGCGCCGCGCCCTTCGGTTCCCACACATGTTCTTGCTCGCGGGTCAGCTGCACCCGCACCGGCCTGCCCACCGCGCGCGACAGCAGCGCCGCGTCGGCGCAGACGTCATCGGCGCAATTGCGGCCATAGCAGCCGGCCGCTTCCATGCGAACGATCTCGATCTGCGCTTCCGGGTACTCCAGCAGCCAGGCCAGATCGGCGCGCAGCAGGTGCGGGTTCTGGCTGCCTGACCAGACCTGCAGACGTTCCGGCCGGTAGTCCGCCAGCGCGCAGGAAGGGCCAATCGAGGCATGAAGCTGATACGGCCACAGGTAGCTGCGGGTGAAACGCCTGTCGGCCGCCGCCAGCGCCGCGTCCACGTCGCCAGTATCGTGCACCACCCGGGTCGAATGCGGGTTGTCGCGCAGCGCCTGCGCCACGTCGGTCATCTGCGGCAAATTGCGGCGCCAGTCTTTCCAACTGACCTGCAGCGCCTGCGCCGCCTTGACCGCCTGCTCTTCGCGTTCGGCGACAATGCCGATGAAATCGCCGATCACCACCAGTTTGACGATGCCGGGAATATGCGCGATCGAGGTTTCGTCCACCGCCAGCAGGCTGGTGCCGACAAATTCGCCGCTGTCGTACCCGGCATAGGGCGGCCGCACTACCCGGCCGTGCAGCATATTCGGCAACCGCATATCGTGTACGTAAGTGGTTTCGCCGGTCGCCTTGGCCGGAATATCGACGCGCGCGGCGCTGGTGCCCACCAGACGGTATTCCGCCTGCGGTTTCAGCGGCGCGTCGCCGGAAATCGACAGCTCGACATGACCGCCGGCCACCAATTCGGCGTAGCTGAGCGCCTGCCCCTGCGGGCTGCGGATCACGCCCTCCTCCAGCGTCAGCTGTTCCACCGGCGCATCGAAGCGCTGCGCCGCCTGGCGCAACAGCCAACGGCGCGCTTCGGCGGCGGCGTTGCGCAGCGGCACGGCGGAGATCTGCAGCGTGGCGCTGGCGATGGTGGCGCCCTGATTCGGCGCGCGCTCGGTATCACCCAACACCATCTGCACCTGATCCATGCGCAGGTACAGCTCTTCGGCGACGATCTGCCCGAGCGCGGTGCGCACGCCGGTGCCGAGATCGACATGGCCGTTAAAGGCATAGATTTCACCGCTGCCGCACAGGGCGATAAACAGCCCTTGCTCCTTGGGCTTCAGCACCGGCGTTTGCCCCTTGGGCACCAGCCCCGGCGGCGGTTGCACGCTGTCGACGATCAGCAGCACGCCGTCGCGCTGCAGCAATTCGGCCTGGCTCGGCGATGGGGTACGGGAATCAGTCATGATCGTGGGCGTCCTCATCGCGGCAGAGAATGATGGCGCGCTGAACCGCACGCAGGATTTCAAGATGGGTGCCGCAGCGGCACAGATTGCCGGACAGCGCCTGACGGATCTCCGCCTCACTCGGGGCGGGATTGCGATCCAACAGGGCTTTGGTGGTCATGATCATGCCATTGAGACAGTAGCCGCATTGCGCCGCCTGCTCTTCGATAAAGGCGCGCTGCACCGGATGCGGGCGCTGGCGAGTGCCGAGACCTTCCAGGGTCACGATCGCCCGGCTGGACACGCCGAGGGCCGGGATCACGCAGGAGCGCGCCGCCACGCCGTCGATCAGCACGGTGCACGCGCCGCATTCGCCCAGGCCGCAGCCGTATTTTGGGCCGTTGAGCGCCAGATCGTTGCGCAGTACCAGCAAGAGCGGCGTATCCGCCATCACCTGCGCATGAAGCTGTTCGCCGTTCACCGACAGCATCAGCGGATGCTCCGTCAGCGTGGTTTTCGCGCCTTCCCTGGGCGATTGCACTTCAGATATCGCCATTGTTTGCGTCTCCGCCTGCACTTGATGGTCTTATGGGCTGGCCTCTCGCCACCGACCACCAGGCAACCGACGTTGCGCGGGCGAATCAGCCGATGGCAGGGTCTTCCAGCATTTTATTCAGCAGGAATATCAGCGCTATCCGTTCGGCCGGGTTCAGCGTGCCGAACGTCAATTCTGTGATTTTCGCCGCCTGCGGCACCGTTTCCGCCAGCAGCGCGCCGCCGGCGTCGGTCAGGCCGACCACCACCTTGCGCCGATCCACCGGATCCGGCGTCACCGTGATCAGATCGCGCGCCTTCAGCCGCTCGACGATGCCGCGGATGGTGGCTTGATCCACCGCCGTCACCTGCACCAGCTCGGTCAGCGAGCTCGGCCCCATATCGCGCACCGCGCACAGGGTGATGAACTGCACCGCCGTCAGCTGCGAATCGCCGACGTTTTGCTGGAAAATCGCCACGTGGCGCTGATAAACCTTGCGCAGCAGGTGCCCGACTTGCTCGGTAAAATGATAATTTTCGGGTTGGCCGCTCACGGCTGACGGGTATTCGGGGGGCGTCATTGCGTTACTCTCACCATCTATGGAATCCACGAGAATAGTACAAACCCCCGCCGTTGGCAGCAACGATTACGCCCGGCGCACGCGCGACGCCTCCGGCGCCACCACTTCCCCGTCCGCCACCACCGTTTGCCCATCGAGACGAATGTCGCAGCGGCGCAGCGCGATGTCCATATGGCAAGGCGTTTTGCGCGTGCCGCCCACTTCGGTATTCGGCCCGGTGGAGAACAGGAAGTTGCCATAGAACGCGCGCGCGTCCATGCACATGCCGTCGTTCTTGTCGTGCAGGCCCATCGCCGTCCACTGGGCGCGAGGCTGCAGGCCCCAGCCGATGTGCGAGATGCCGTACACTTCCGGATCGTCGAAGTATTTCATGTATTCGCGCAGGTATTCCGCCTCAAAACCGCCGTGAATGCGGGTGACGAACCCTTGTTCGATCTCCAGCGTGATGCGTTCGCGCGCATAGCTTTTGAACGGCAGCAAGATATCGCCAACCTCCAGCACCAACACGCCCTCCGCCTGCTCCTCATTCGGCCAGGTGAACAGGAAACCGCTCGGCCAGTGATCCCAGCGCCCCGGCTCATCGGCATAGCCGTACTCGGTCACCGTCGGGTATTGCCCGAGCGGCGCGCGGAAATCGCTGCCGGCGGCGGAGGTCACCTGCATCAGCTTCGCCTGCTCCAGCACGGCGGCGGCGGCCAGCACCCGCGCTTTGTCCTCCGCGTTGGGCAACATGCGCGCCAGCACCTCCGGCGGCTCCACCGCCAGCAGGATGCGGGTGCCGGTTTTCAGGATCTGTTCCTGCTCCGGCGAATGCAGCAGCATCATGGTATCGACGATCAGGTCGGCGGCCTCCAGCGCACGCTGCGCCGCCAGGTTGCCGGTCAGCGCGGTATCGCCGCAATAGGCGGTCATGTCGTTGCCCATCGCCCGCGGATGGTTGAACGCCGGCAGTTCGACGGCATACACCCTGGCGCCCAGCCGCAGCGCCGCGTCGGTCGCGGCGCGCACCGTGCGCGCATCGGAATAATGGCTTTTCAAAATCGCCACGCTCTGCGAAGCATCGACCTTCGACAGCGTAAGCACCTGCTCGAACAGCTGTACCAACTGGGTTTCATTGACCGCCATGGCCTGTCTCCTGTCACGTCAAGGGTATCCGACGCCCGCAAGGCGGCGGTTATATTTCAAACAATTTAAAGTGAACACGCTCATTTTATCTAAGTCAAAAAAGGAAGAGAAAGCAAGCCACAGATGGCCATCATAAGAAAGTCCTATTTCATGCCTTATCAATCCTGTGATTAACATGAGTTTAACAGTAACGCGCTGTCAATTAGCGTGAGCAAGATCTGATTTAACACTTTTGCAACTTTGCGTTATCTAGTGCATACACTATAAATCAATCGTCCAACCACGCGTTGGGCCTACGCTGAAAAAAGCCAACAGACAGGGGAAACATGATGAGCAAACAACCACGCATCGCCGTCGTCGGCGCCGGGCTGGGGGGCGCCGCCGCCGCCGGGCTGCTGCAAAAAGCCGGCTTTACCGTCGATCTGTATGAGCAGAGCCCGGCGTTCTCGCGCCTCGGCGCCGGCATTCACATGGGGCCGAACGTGCTGAAGATTTTCCGCCGTCTCGGTATTGAGCAACGGTTGGAGCAGATGGCGTCTCATCCCGATTTCTGGTTCAGCCGCGACGCCGAAAGCGGCGACTACCTGTCGCGCATCGAACTGGGCGCCTTCGCCCGCCAGGAGTACGGCGCCGCCTATGTGACGGTGCACCGCGGCGATTTGCAGGCGTTGCAGCTCTCCGCGCTGCAGCCCGGCACCCTGCACTTCGGCAAATGCCTGAGCAAGATTGAAGATCGCGGTGACGAGGTGGTGCTGAACTTCGTCGATGGCACCTCGGCCCACGCTGATATCGTGATCGGCGCCGACGGCATCAACTCGCGCATCCGCGAGCATCTGCTGGGCGCCGAAGCGCCGACCTACAGCGGCTGGGTGGCCCACCGCGCGCTGATCCGCGGCGAGAAGCTGGCGAAATACAACCTGACGTTCGAAGACTGCGTGAAGTGGTGGTCGGCGGATCGCCATCTGATGGTCTACTACACCACCCAACGGCGCGACGAGTATTACTACGTCAGCGGCGTGCCGCACCCGGCCTGGGATTTCCAGGGCAGCTTCATCGACAGCAGCCGCGAAGAGATGTTCGAGACCTTCGCCGGCTACCATCCGATCGTGCAGGCGCTGATCGAATCCAGCGAACAGGTCACCAAATGGCCATTGCTGAACCGCAAACCGCTGCCGCTGTGGAGCGAAGGCCGTCTGGTGCTGCTCGGCGATGCCTGCCACCCGATGAAACCGCACATGGCGCAGGGCGCGGCGATGGCGATCGAAGACGCCGCCATGCTGACCCGCTGCCTGCAGGAAACCGGCCTCGGCGACTACCGTACCGCTTTCCAGCTGTATGAAGCCAACCGCAAGGAGCGCGCATCCAGGGTGCAGGCGGTGTCCAACGCCAACACCTTCCTGCGCACCCAGGAAGATCCGGCCTGGGTTTACGGCTATGACCTGTACGCGCAAGCGCTGAAATCGGAGAACGCCGCATGAGCACCTTCCTCTACGGCGCCCACGTTCACGCCAACAACATTCGCCAACACTATCTGCGCTACGGCGGCGACGGCCCGGCGCTGATCCTGGTGCCCGGCATCACCAGCCCGGCGATCACCTGGGGCTTCGTCGCCGAGCGGCTGGGGGAAAAATACGACGTCTACGTGCTCGACGTGCGCGGCCGCGGTTTGTCGTCCAGCGGCCCGGAACTGGCTTATGACGCAGAGACCTGCGCACAGGACGTCAACGCCTTCGCCGCCGCGCTGAACCTGGACAGTTACGCCCTGCTCGGCCATTCGATGGGCGCCCGCTTCGCCCTGCGCGCCGCCGTTTTGCGGCCCGCCGGCGTGCGGCGGCTGGTGCTGGTCGATCCGCCGGTTTCCGGCCCCGGCCGCCGCGCCTATCCCGGCCAATGGCCGTGGTACGCCGACTCCATCCGGCAGTCGCTGCCGGGCATGAGCGCCGAGCAGATGCGCGCCTTTTGCCCAACCTGGAGCGAAGAACAGCGCCAGCTGCGCGCCGAGTGGCTGCATACCTGCTACGAGCCGGCTATCCAACGCGCCTACGACGATTTTCATCAGGTGGACAGCCACCGCGACTACCCGCAGCTGACCATGCCGACGCTGCTGATGGCCGCGGGCAAAGGCGGCGTCATTCAGCCCGAAGACCGGGCGGAGATCCGCGCGCTGCAGCCGGAGATCGCCATCGTCGAGGTCGAGAACGCCGGACACATGATCCCGTGGGACGATTTCGACGGCTTCTTCCGCGCCCTGGGCGATTTTCTGGATTAACTGAGGAACACCGACATGAGCAACCACTACCGCATCGGCCAGATCGTGCCCAGCTCCAACACCACGATGGAAACCGAGATCCCGGCGATGCTGGGCGCGCGCCAGCTGATACGCCCGGAGCGTTTCACCTTTCACTCCAGCCGCATGCGCATGAAACACGTCAATAAAGAAGAATTGGCGGCGATGGACGCCGAGTCCGACCGCTGCGCGCTGGAGCTGTCCGACGCGCGGGTCGACGTGCTCGGCTACGCCTGCCTGGTGGCCATCATGGCGATGGGGCTGGGCTACCACCGCGAATCGCAGGCCCGGCTGGCGCAGGTGACGAAAGACAATCAGGCCGCCGCGCCGGTTATCAGCAGCGCGGGCGCGCTGGTCAACGGCCTGAAGGTGATCGGCGCCAAACGCATCGCGCTGGTGGCGCCCTACATGAAACCGCTGACCCAGCTGGTGGTGGACTACATCCAGCACGAAGGCATCGAGGTCAAGGTATGGCGCGCGCTGGAGATCCCGGACAACCTCGAAGTCGGCCGGCACGATCCGGCCAGGCTGCCGGGGATCGTCGCCGAGATGGATTTACGCGAGGTCGATGCTATCGTGCTGTCCGCCTGCGTGCAGATGCCTTCGCTGCCGGCCGTCCCGACGGTGGAGGCCCAAACCGGCAAACCGGTGATCACCGCCGCCATCGCCACCACTTACGCGATGCTGACCGCGCTGGAGCTGGAGCCGATCGTCCCCGGCGCCGGCGCCCTGCTGTCCGGCGCCTATTGAGGAGGCAGAATGAACGACACCCTCAGCGACAACTATCGCGGCGTCTGGGGCCAGCGCATCGGCTTCGGCCGGCGCCCGGCGCTGCTGGCGATCGACTTTATGCAGGCCTACACCACCGAAGGCGCGCCGCTGTTCGCGCCGGGCGTAGTAAGCGCAGTCGAGGAAAGCCGTGAGCTGCTGGCCTGCGCGCGCCGAACGGGAATTCCGGTGATCCACACCCATATCCGCTATCATGCAGGCCATTTTGCCGATGGCGGCCTGTGGGTCAAGAAAGCGCCGGTGATGAAGGACATGGTGGAAGGCAACCCGCTGGCGGCGTTCTGCCCGCCGGTGGCGCCGCTGGGCGATGAGGTGGTGCTGAGCAAGCAATACGCCAGCGCCTTCTTCGGCACCGCGCTGGCGCCGCTGCTGGTGGCGCAAGGGATCGACACGCTGCTGATGATCGGCTGCTCCACCAGCGGCTGCATCCGCGCCAGCGCGGTGGACGCGGTGCAGCACGGCTTTCGCGCCATGGTGGTGCGCGAGTGCGTCGGCGATCGTCACCCCGGCCCGCACGAAGCCAACCTGTTCGACATCGACAGCAAATACGGCGACGTGGTGCACAAACGGGAGGCGCTCGACTATCTGAACCGGTTATGAATCAACGATTCACCTGCAACGACAATAACGAAGGCGCAGACAGCGCCTCAGGCGACCGCCCGAAACAGGGCGGCGTCCATGCAACGCAAACACAACAGGCGCCTCCTGCGGAGGCCAACACGCACCACCTGGAGACAACATCATGGCCATTGTCGACACCCCGCTGGCGGGGAAAGCGGACGCAGAATCGCTGCTGCTGTACCGCAAAATCACCTGGAAACTGATCCCGTTTCTCTGCCTGTGTTATCTGGCGGCCTACCTCGATCGCATCAACGTCGGGCTGGCCAAGCTGCAGATGGCCGACGCGCTGCAGCTGAGCGAAGCGGCCTTCGGCCTGGGCGCCGGGCTGTTCTTCGTCGGCTATATTCTGTTCGAGGTGCCGAGCAACCTGATCCTGCAGCGCGTCGGCGCCAAGATGTGGATCGCCCGCATCATGATCACCTGGGGGCTGCTGTCCACCGCCACCATGTTCGTCACCACGCCGACGCAGTTCTACGTCATCCGCTTTCTGCTCGGCGTGGCGGAGGCCGGTTTCCTGCCCGGCGTGCTCTTTTATCTGACGCTGTGGTTCCCGACCTATCGCCGCGGCCGCATCATCGCGCTGTTCATGATCGGCCTGCCGCTCTCCAGCGTGATCGGCGGGCCGCTCTCCGGCTGGATCATGGGCCATTTCGACATGCGCCACGGGCTGCACGGCTGGCAGTGGCTGTTTCTGCTGGAGGGCATTCCCAGCGTGCTGTTGGGCGTGCTGACCTTCTGGCTGTTGCCTAACACTTATCAGCAGGCCAAGTGGCTGACGCCCGAGGAAAAACAGCGCATTGCCGACGATCTGGCGCGCGACGACGCCGAAGCCGATCACGGCAAGCACAGCTTCCGCGACGGCTTCTTCAACCTGAAAGTGTGGATGCTCGGCGGCATCGACTTCGCCATTCTGCTCAGCGCCTACGCCATGGGCTTTTGGATGCCGACCTTCATCAAAACCGCCGGCGTCACCGACATCACCACCATCGGCTACCTGACGGCGATCCCCAGCGTCGCCGCCCTGCTCGGCATGCTGCTGATCGGCAGCAGTTCGGACCGGCTGCGCGAACGGCGCTGGCACATCATCGTGCCGTTTATCGTCGGCGCGTTGGCGATGGCCGGCAGCACCTTCTTTACCCACAACGCGCTGGCCACGGTGCTGCTGTTCTCCATCGCCCAGGCGGCGATCATCGGCGCGGTGCCGGTGTTCTTCAGCCTGCCGGCCACCTTCCTGCGCGGTACGGCGGCGGCGACCGGCTTCGCGCTGGCCTGTTCGCTGGCCAACATCGCCGGGCTGGTGAGCAATTCGCTGATGGGGCTGGCGCTGGATCTGACCGGCAAGAGCGGCGGCGCGCTCTGGGCCTTCGCCGGCTGCCTGCTGCTCAGCTCGCTGCTGGTGGTGGCCCTGCCGGCCAAGGTGGTGAACCGCTGACTGTCGGCCAAGCCAAAAAAGACGAAGGGCGCATAACGCGCCCTTTTGTTTGCTTACCGGGAATGGCCGTATTTACTCGTCCTTCAGCCCGCGGTTGATCAGCATCGGTTCGATGCTCGGCTCTTTGCCGCGCCAGTCGATGTACAGCTTCTCCAGATCCTGGCTGTTGCCGCGCGACAGGATCATGTCGCGGAAGCGCTGGCCGTTTTCGGCGGTCAGGCCCCCGTGTTCGGTGAACCACTGGAAGGCGTCGTCCGCCAGCATTTCCGTCCACAGATAAGCGTAGTAGCCCGCGGCGTAGCCGTTGCCCCAGATATGCTGGAAATAGCTGGAACGGTAGCGCGGCGGCACATAGCTGAGATCCACCTTGTCTTTTTGCAGCGACTCGGCCTCGAACTTGTCCACGTCCTGCTGCGGCTGATCGGCGGTCAGCATATGCCAGTGCATGTCCAGCAGCGCGGCGGACAGCAGCTCGGTCATGCTGTAGCCCTTGTTGAACTTGTCGGCCTTCTTGATCTTGTCGACCAGTTCCTGCGGCATCGCCTCGCCGGTCTGGTAGTGCTTGGCGAAATGGCTGAACACTTTCGGATCGCTGACCCAGTGCTCGTTGAACTGCGACGGGAATTCGACGAAGTCGCGCGCGGTGTTGGTGCCCGACAGGCTCGGGTACTCCTGATCGGCGAACATGCCGTGCAGCGCATGGCCGAACTCGTGGAACATGGTGATCACGTCGTCATACGACAGCAGCGCCGGCTGCCCCGGCGCCGGTTTGGTGAAGTTGGCGACGTTGTAGATCACCGGCTTGGTGCCGTTGAGCTTCGACTGATCGACGAAGTTGCTCATCCAGGCGCCGCCGCCCTTGTTGTCGCGCTTGAAGTAATCGGTATAGAACAGCGCCAGCGATTTACCGTCCTTGTCGAACACTTCATACACCTTGACGTCCGGCTGATAGACCGGGATGTCCTTGCGCTCTTTGAAGCTGATGCCGTACAGCAGGTTGGCGGCGTAGAACACGCCGTTGTTCAGCACGTTGTTCAGCTCGAAGTAAGGTTTGATCTGCGATTCGTCCAGATCGTACTTGGCCTTGCGTACCTGTTCGGCGTAGAACTGCCAGTCCCAGGCCTGCACCTTGAAGTCGCCTTTCTGCTGATCGATCACCGCCTGTATGTCTTTGGCTTCACGCTCGGCGCGCGCGGTGGCCGCCGGCACGATGTTGCGCATAAAGCTCAGCGCGGCATCCGGCGTCTTGGCCATCTGGTTCTGCAGCTTCCAGGCGGCGTAGTTCGGGTAGCCCAGCAGTTTGGCCTGCTCGGCGCGCACCTTGGCCAGACGCGAAATGGTCTGACGGGTATCGTTGCTGTCGCCCTTCTCCGCACGCGTCCAGGAGGCGTCGAACAGCGCTTTGCGGGTGTCGCGATCTTTCAGGCTCTGCAGCAGCGGCTGTTGCGTGGTGTTCTGCAGCACCAACAGCCACTGTTTCTCCAGCTTGCGTTCGGCGGCCGCCTGCGCTGCCGCAGCCAGCTCACCTTCAGACAGACCGTCCAGCTTCGCCTGGTCGGTTATCGCCAGCGCGCCGTTTTTGCTCGCCGCCAGCAGTTTGTTGGTGAACTGGGTGCTCAGCGTCGCCGCTTCCTGGTTCAGCGCCTTCAGCTTGGCCTTGTCGGCGTCCGACAGGTTGGCGCCCGCCAGCTCGAAGTTCTTGTAGGTCACTTCCACCAGCCGGCGCGATTCCGGATCCAGCTTCAGCGCATCGCGATCCTGATAAATGGCCTTGATGCGCGCGAACAATTTGCCGTTGAGCATGATGTCGTCGTTTAACGCCGCCAGCTTCGGTGAGGTCTCTTCATCCAGCTTCTGCAGCGCGTCGCTGGTGTTGGCCGAGGTCATGGCGCCGAACACATTCATCACCCGCGTCAGCAGCGAACCGGCCTGCTCCAGCGCCACGAAGGTATTTTTAAAGTTGGGCTTGGCCGGGTTGTTGGCGATCTTCTCCACCTCTTCCCGCTTTTGCTTGATGCCCGCTGCGATCGCCGGCGCGTAGTCGCTCTCCTTGATCAGGTTGAACGGCGGCGCCTGGAACGGCAGACGGCTTTGATAGAAGAACGGATTTTGAGTCTTTTGCTTGTCGTGCTGATTGGCTTCACCGGTCACGGTAGCCTCCTTCGCCTGGCCGCTGGGCAGCGCGCTATGGTCGGCGTGAGGTTGGGTTTCTGCTGCCTGTGCCTGCGAGCCCAGCGCCATGCCGATCGCCAGCACCAATGTGGATAAACGCATCAAATCGAAACTCCTCCATGTTCACGGAATAAGGTCTCGGGGAATGGCTCCCTCTGAGTCACCTCCTAGCTTAGGTGCAGTTGGCAGTTTGAGCAAAAACAAGTGATTAGAAGTTAGCCGCTTCGCCAACCATGACCAAAACCGCTGTGACGTCGCTGCTTCCCATCATCGACACATAGTAACCAAAAGAAATGATTCTATGATTAATTAATTCAGTTACATGATAAACAAAGAAGAATCATAAAATACCCTGTTGACTTATCAGGTTACCCAATGTAACTTGATGTAAATTTTGATTAATGGAGCTAATCAAATTGGATCTCATAATGGAAATAGTTCTTATTGTCATTTTCATCCTCATTATCAGTGTGGTCTATAAAAACGCCAAGAAGAAAGGCTTGCGCACATACCACATCGTCATGCTGTTCTTGATATTTCCCCTTGCCGTATTTTTAGACTACTGCCTGCAGCGCCAAGCGATCCTTTTGGATACGGCCGCCCTGAAAACCACGGCAAGTTATGGTTTGCCGATGGCGATTATTTTTTCGTTTGTTTTATCTATCACCTCTCGCAAGAAGGAATTTAAATGAGAGCCTTAACGGAAGCTGAATTGTCGTGTATTTACGGATCCGATGGCAACGATTCTTATAATCCGACGTCACTCATTGTCGGTAGCCTGAGCACAATAGCGAAATTACCCACCCCTGTATCATTAGCCGTTGGCGTGGGCACGGAAATCGCTATTCAGGCCGCACCGCACATGCCGGTTAACGTTGCTATTCCACAGGTTCCTATGGGCCCAACCTGGAATGGCAGTGGCGGTGGTCGCCCTTCACCTTCTTTGTCACTTTCAACACCGGACTCTTCAAATTAAAAAATCGCAACCCTATTCCCCTTTGTAAAACAAGGCCGAAATTTAACTTACTCTGCACCAATAAAAATAACGATTAAAAAATGAAAAACCTTGCCATGCTTCACGAAAGTTTGATTCCTTTCGTCGCAAAAAAGACAGGCTCTCAATTACTCTGGCACAATGCATTAAGCCCTGCCGAGCAGGACGAACTGAAAATAGAGGCCAGCTATCTCATCGAAGAAAATAATCGCCATGCTATTTTTGATGAGGGCACGCCGCTCTTAAACGATGAAAAAGTCTTTTTCGCCGAACGTTATGGCGGCGGCGCTATTTCGCGCAACGGCGGTGGCGCACGCTGTGGCTTTGATGGGCGATGGCAGATTAAAGGCATCGGGGCCAATGCGTTAGTCGGTCAAGGGGCCAAACATGTCGATGGCGAGTTGACAATGACCGGTGCAGTATTGGAGGCATTATGGGGAAACGTCATGGCCAAACTGCTGCCTTATGGCGCCGTGCCCAATAAGGCAATCTTGCTGACCGACAGCCCCATTGCCACCCTCTATTCTGCATCGGCAGGAGGCCCCCATAACCGCAAGGCGTTGCTGGTGCGCGAGCCCGTCGTTCGCCCTGCACATTTTTGCCGCGCGCCTTACTATCATCCTCATGATGCGATGCAAAGGCAACCTTCGGATATTGAGCGGACCCAAAAACTCATTGTCGCCGCACCTTCTTTTCTGCCTCGTCCCTCTGAGTTTGACGCTGCACACTGGTTGGCATTGCCCCAGGAAGAACGCGCATTCTACGGGCTCTGCGAGCTTGCCCGGCGTCTTGCGACGCAGATCGCTTACTGCCGTACCCGCCATTTGGTAATGATGACCTCCCCCTCCAATTGCGATATGGCTGGCAGGCTGTTGGACTTTCATGGTGTTCGCAGTGTTTTTCCCGCAGAACGTCGCGATCCCGGACGCAGCTACATTCAACACAACAAACTCAACGAAGACGCCCCTTTGTTGCTGAGAGGCGTGCAAGATCTCGCTTTTTATTTAGCCAAGCATCAATTCGGCCCGGTATTTCTCGCGGCAGCGCACCAAGGCATCGGCGCCGCCTTTAATATGGCCTACAATCGGGCCTGCCTGCTGGATAATCTCGGTATGGCGGGTTTTGACCCTGCATTCTTACAACGCCTGCCCCTCACCGCCGAGTGGTTCGCCTTAGGCGAACGCTTGCAAAAAATGTTCGATTTGGCTCCCGGCGTCTTTACCCGTCGACAAGGCCTGGGCCAGGGAAATGCGCATCCGGCGATTGCCCTGTTGCACCGGCTCATCGACACGGCCGTAAAGGTCCCCACCGAACAACAGGGTGCGACCGCGGAGGAGAGATTTTCTCTGGCATTCCATCGGTTATGCGCGAAGTACCTTCAGGAAACATCAGCAGGCCAAACCGCCGCCGGATTACAGCAGGCGATGAAGCAGACCGTCACCAGAAGGTTGGGCTCCCGCACGTTCATGCGCCGTGAAGTGATTTTTCAAGACATTACCAGCTGGCGCGGCGAAGTCAGCGAGATCACCGAACAATTGCAAACCTATCTGGATCGTTTCGAGCGCCAGGCGATCAACGTATTACAATAATAACGCTGAGGATATTTCGTGAGTTTTATCAAAGAAAGCCACCTGGGTAAAAGTAAGTTCAGTCAATACGAGAGCCTGGGTTTCGCCGTTAGCTGTATGTTGATGAATAAAAATTACAGCTTATACCATATAAAAACGTTGCAGCTATGGACTCAGGAAGCGATTAATCAAAATCAATTTAAAATATTATTCGATCATTTGGATAATCCATTGGGGTATATAACCTGGGCCTACCTTCGAGATGAGACGCTGGGCCGACTTATTAACGATCCGCAGTTTCTTCTCCATAACTCAGAGTGGGATGAAGGCGGCACGCTGTGTATTTTAGATTTTTGCTGCAAGCCAGGCAGCGCCCATTTATGTTTGGAACATCTTAAAACAGCTCACCCAGTCGCAGAACGTCGCACGGTTGTATGGCGCTCCCGCCGAACGGGAAAGCTGATGACGGCAAAAAGATAAAGAAAAATAACTATCAGGGATGAGGCGATGAGCAAGCATCAATTATTGGATTCACAAGTTGGATTTTACTATGGCACCAAGATCGGCGATGACAAATCGGGCTATAACATCGCGGAATATGTCGAAATAAATCACACTCTCGATATCGCAAGAATGAAACGCGCCATTCATCGTGTCATCAGCCAAACGCCGACGCTGCACGTTTTGTTTGATGAAGATAACGGCACGCCTTATCAATATCCCGTCACCGCCAACATCTCAGTAGAATGGGTGGATCTTTCGCAGCAGGCCGACGGTATGGCCTCCGCTATCGAATTAATGGAAGCGGATGCTGAGCGCCCCTTCTCGTTGAACGCTGCGCCGTTATTCAGACAAAAAATCATCAGGCTGGGTGAGAAACGCTTTCTGTGGTATTTCTGCAGCCACCACCTGCTGCTTGATGGTTACGGCACTTATTTGCTGATCCATCAAGTAGCGCAGGCCTACCGAGATCAGACGCAGCATCCGCAAGGCGCCCCCACGATCGATGCTTTGCTCATGGCTGAATCTGAGTATAAACAGTCAACGACCTATCAAGCTGATAGGGATTTTTGGCAAGCGATCTGCACCTCACTGCCAGATCCGATAACGTTAGCCTGCACCAATATTCCCTCGGGACAGACAATCCGCCATGTGACGTCGTTACCCTGTCCTGCCGAACGCCTTGCACTGCAAACCGGGCACCCTTCTTGGCTGGCGCGCACTTTTGTAGCGGTGATGGCGTATTTGTACTTATGTACCGGCAAGAAGCAGCAAACGATCGGCGTACCAATGATGGCGCGAACAGACGCCCTGACGAGGCAGGCGCTGACTTGCAAGACCAACGTGGTTCCTTTGACTCTCGATATTGAGGACACCGCCTCATGCCGACAGTTGGCGCAAACCATTGAACACATACTCAAGCACCTCAAGAAACATCAGGCGTTTCGTTACGAAGAGATAAAAAGTCTGAGGAGCGTCGCCAGTCGCTCGCCGTTGTTCAACATCGTGGTCAATATCATTCCATTTGAAGCGGCAGCCTCATTTGCTCCCGCGCAGCGCAGCGAAATCCGTAATTTACGCTCAGGAGGCGCGCAGGATCTGGTCTTCAATATGCGCCCCGATCTCGATAACCAAACGCTTAGGCTGGAGATCGATGCCGATTCAGGGCTTTACGATACGGCCAGCCTGGTGCGGCACTGCCGGGGGATACAAACCTTGTGCGCCTTGCTGTACGACGATCCGGAAAATCTTTCCGTCGCGGCATTGCGACAACATTTCTCGCTCTCGCTGCTGGGTAAAACCGCCAACGACAACGTGGTCGATATAATGCAACGTATCGAACGTGCCGCTATTCAAGCGCCGCAACGCGCGGCGATCCTCACGCCTGCACACGCTTCGTCACCGCTCAGAACACTGTCTTATGCCGTCCTGCAGCAACAGTGGCATGCACTGGCCGATGCCCTGACCCCTGCTCGCGCCGCGCACACCGTGCTGTTGCTCGACTTGCCGCAAGGGCCGGAAGCCATCATCTGCATGCTTGCTGCGCTGCAATTGAAAATGCCGTTCGTCAACCTGAATGCCAAAGGGGATGGAGCGTCTCATCATCAGCTGCTTGAACAGTTTAGCGACGCTATCCTGATTACCGATCGCACTCTGCCCTCCTTTCATTCCGAACCTGACGCATTGGCGCATTGGCACGCATCGACACTCGATATGCCGACGGATTTCGCGCGCTTCACCGTGTTTCGCCGACAAACATCGACCGAGGCGCCAGCGTTCCCGGCCGGAACCGGCTATCTCATGTTTACCTCCGGCTCGACAGGAATGCCTAAAGGCGTGATAGGAGCCCGACATGCTCTCAACGTTTTTGTCGATGCGGCGATAAAATGCTATGGCATTCAACCGCACGAACGCGTGTTGCAATTTGCGCCCTTGCATTTCGATGCCTGCATTGAAGAAATTTTCATGACGCTGGGTGCCGGCGCCCACCTGTGTATCGCCCCCGAGACCGTCAAGCATAACTTTGCCGCGTTATTCACATTCTGCGCCGACCATCAAATCAGCCTGTTGGATCTGCCGACCGCCTACTTTAATGAGATGCTGTTCGCCTCCGGCGGTGAACAGACACTGCCGCCGACCGTCACTACCGTCATCATCGGCGGTGAAAACCTTTCACCGCGTGCCAAAGAACGCTGGTTCGCGCGCTATCCCAAAGGCATAAAGTTATTCAACTCTTATGGCCCAACCGAGACAACCGTGGTGGCGACGGCCGCGGAGATCAAAAACGATGGCGCCGCGGTGACGATAGGCACACCGCTGGACGGTATATACACGGCAATCGTCGGCGAGGATCTCAGGCTGTTGCCGCTCGGCTGCAGTGGCGAATTACTGATCGTCGGGGCTACCGTCGGCCTGGGCTATTTGCATCAGCCAACGCTGAGCGCGGAAAAGTTCGTCACCTTTGAGGTCAACGGCCATCTCATGCCCGCCTTTCGCACCGGCGATATCGCCTGCCAGCTTCAAGATGGGCAGTTGGTGTTCCTTGGGCGCAAAATACGTGAAGCGAAAATCGCCGGGCAGCGCGTCAATATGGGTGAAATAGAAAGTTGTCTGGCCCGGTTGCCCTCAATTATCGAGATTGCCGTGCTGGCCAAAAGCGGCGATGCGGGAACGGAACTTTACGCGCATTATCACAGCCGGCAGCCACTCAGTGAGGCAATGCGCCGCACACTGTATGGCGCATTGCCCAATGCTCATATTCCTCAGCGCTTCGTGCATCATCTAACGCCGCTGGCCAAACTGGCTAACGGCAAGATTGATTATCACACCCTGGAAAGGCAATCCCGGATGCCCGAACCCACACGGGAATTACGTTCGACGACCTTCAACACCCTGGTGCATGAGGTTTGGCTGGCGACGCTGGGCAGTGACGATGGCGACTTCTTCACGCTCGGCGGCGACTCCCTTCAGGCTATAAAAATCATTAACGCGCTTAACGCACACTGCCAGTTGGATCTGAACCTGAGCGACATTTTTGAACATCCAAGACTTGCCGATTTTTGCCGACACCTAACGCAATTGGCCCATGCACGCTACGGCCTGGATCAGCAGCATCTGGACATCCGTTGCGCTATCGGCCGCTGTCTATCAACCGAGGCGCCGACCAGCAACCGGCTGTTTATTCAATCTCCCGAAGGCGCAGATGAACGGCTTTTGTTAGCCGCCCTCGCTGACAAGCACGGTGTGGACATTCTGTCGCCGCAGGCGCTGCCGTTGCATGCTGATTGGCCGCTGAACGCGATCATATTCAACGTACCGAACGAAGCCACGCAATATGCACCTTGGCTCGACGCGCTTTCGGCCCTGCTGCATTCCCTGCCGGACCGAGTTAACTACATGATATTTATGCATGATACGGTAGGCGGCGCCAATCTCACGCAAGGCCTGTTGCACGATTTTCGGCATGAGCGGCTGCTGTTGCTGCATAAAGTCAATTCGCGCCAGCAAGCCGTCGACGCCGGCGTTACTGAGTTGATAACCCTTTCTGCACGGCTTGGCTATTTCCCGCACATCCGGTTCGATACGGCCAATGAGCGATTGAACGGTTGCATACTGAAGATCTTCGGTTTCGAAGATGGTGACAACATCGATCATCGCGCCGCCTTCACAATGGCGCAGCGGAGAAACCCGGGAGTGCAGTTGTGTAGCTTGTCACATTGGCTGAATCTGATTTCCGCCCACAGCGACAAACGCCCGAATAAAAGCGGTCGAACAGGGAAAGCTATCAACGTCAACATGGAAGGAGTGCACTGATGAGCGTCATCGGCCTGATCAATCTGATGGAACTGGCGAAACAGGGAGCAACATTCGGCGAGCTGTCGCCTCGCCGCCAAACCATCGAGCATGTCGACGCCGCCGTACTCCGTACGGTGCAGGAAGACATCATCGCCTTTTTATCTGTCTGCGCGCCAGATAATTCAGAGCGACACACCGGGGAGAAGCCGTGTTACACCGTCAATCACTACGCGGGGCAATACCTGTGGCTGTATGAAAACTTCACCAAGAACAGCCCGCTGTATAACATTCCAATCGCCAAAGAGATTCTGGGGGACTTTGAACCCGCGCGTTTGCTCGCCGCGCTGAAAAAACTGCTCAAGCGACACGGCGCGCTTTGCGGTCGCTACCGGCTCGACGGTGAAACCATCACCGTTGACATTGCGCATCCTGATGAAACCATTTTCGAACACTGCCTCGAGGACATCAGCGGTCTGAATAGTGAAGAGCAGCAAGAAAGTATACTGGCGGCGCTTAACGCCCAGTGTACGATGCCGTTTGACCTCGGTGCTGAGTATCCCCTGCGCTGCCGAATCTTGAGAAAGAGCGCGCAGCACCACTATCTCTTCTTGACCTTTCACCATTGCGTGGTCGACGGCTGGACGGCCAATTTGCTGGTGGATGAACTGAGCCGTGATTATCAAGCGCACGAAGCGCATTGCCATTATGACAACGGTCAGGCTTTTTTCCGGTTTCTTGAGGATCCTTTCCTCGCCGTCGCCAATGTCGATGACAGCCTGGCATTTTGGCGCGATGAACTGGATGGTGCGCCGGAAAAACACGCGCTTGAATACGATATCGCCATCACGGAGGCAGGCAAAACGCAGAATATCGTCAGAACATCGCTGGCGGACGAACTGCAGCCAGTGCTGACTCAGTTAGCCAAACATAACGGTACGACGCTGTTTACGCTGTTGCACTCCGCCTTCGCCTTACTGATTGCCAGAGCATCGGCGACGGATCGCGTGGTCATCGGCAGCCCGATCGCCAACAGGAACGAGCCGACGTTAAACAGCGCCGTGGGCAGCTTCGTCAACACGGTCGCTCACCAATTTCGCGTCACTGGCGACGACAGTTTCACCACGCTGCTGCAGAAGAACGCGAATAAATTTGCGCGCGCCTTCAAACATCAGGGGTTGCCCTTCTCTTACCTGGTTGAACAACTCAAGCCCACGCGCGGCAAGTTCCACCCCATTTTTCAAATCATGTTCGTCTGCCAACATCGCAAAAGCAACGAACTGAATGTTGGCCGTGCACAGGTTAACACCCTGCCGAGACGCTATGCGCCGCCCAAGTTTGATTTGGTGCTGGAAGTGATTTCCGGCGCAGAGGGCATTCTGTTGGAGTGGCAATACAACGCCAAGCTGTTTACGCCGGAGCGCATTAACGGATTGGCGCAAGCTTACGCATTGCTGTTGCAGCAAATTGCCAGTGATCCTTCGCGGGCCGTCGACCACTATTCGCTGGCGCCAATGGCCGATAACCGGCAATTGCGACAGCTCTCCGTCGGGCAGGCGATGCCAGCATGCTTGCGGCAACCTCTTTCTGATCGGCTGTTACGCGCTGCCCACCAGCATACGGATCGCCCGGCGTTGTTCGAGGGCGACCAGGTGTGGCATTACGATCGGCTATTGCGCCACGCCGGCCTCGTGGCGCATTGGCTGATAGCCCATACCGCCCCAGGCGCACTCATCGCCATCGATCTTCCACGCGGCGCTCATCAAGCTATTGCGGCGCTCGGCGTGATCCTCGCCGGACGCGCCTACTTGCCGTTGGCCGAAGGATTGCCGGATGCCCGCGTAGCGGCCATTATGCGAATATCGGGTTGCGCCTGGGTTTTGAGCAACCTGGCTCACCATCGCGCCCGCTATCCGCAGACAACCCGCGTTCAGGATCTGGAGGCGCTGTTTTCCCGCCATGTCACAGGCACAGCGCCCTTCCCGCCAGGCGAAGCAGAAGCGCTCGCGTATGTTATTTATACGTCGGGGACGACCGGCACGCCAAAAGGCGTGGCTATGGAACACGGCGCCGTCACCAACACCCTACTGACCATGAACCGACTGTTTAACGTCTCTCATCGTGACAACGTATTGGCTCTCGCCGACCTGGCCTTCGATTTATCGGTCTATGACCTGTTCGGCAGTTGGCTAGCCGGCGCATCGGTAACGGTGTTATCGCCGCACCACGCTAAAGAGCCGTCAGCATGGCTACATGCGATACGCCAGCGGCAAATCAGCATCTGGAACTCGGTTCCCGCCATCTTGCAAATGCTGGTGCAATATTGTGCACAAGAAAACATCCTGTCGCTGCCTCAACTGCGGCATATTTGGCTGAGCGGCGATCGTATCTCTCCGCGGCTGATCGCCCAGGCACATCAGCTTTGCCCCAACGCCACCATCACCAGTCTTGGTGGTGCCACCGAAGGGGCAATATGGTCAATTTATCATCCAGTTACACGGGATACGCACTACAGAAACGCCATCCCCTATGGAACCGCATTGCCGAATCAGAGCATGTGGGTGTTGAATGAAAAACTTGAGCCGTGCGGTTTCGGCGTTACCGGCGACATTTATATCGGCGGCGTTGGCGTTGCCCGCGAGTATTGGCGGGATAGGCAAACCACCGCCGGCAGCTTTGTTCTTTTCCCAACTACCGGTGAACGCGTGTACCGCACCGGCGATCGCGGCCGTTGGCACCGCAGCGGTTATATCGAGTTTCTCGGCCGCGAAGACCAACAGGTGAAACTGCAAGGTTTTCGCGTCGAATTGGGTGACGTCGAATTCGCACTCAAAAGCAGCAAACTGGTCGCTGAAGCATGTGTCCTCTGTCGCGATGAAACCGGGAACGGCACACCGTATCTGGAAGCCTATATCACATTGACCGAGGCGGGGAAAGCCAGCGTCCAGGCGGAGCGAAGAATACGCGAAGAGGTTACGGCCGTATTGCCCGCGTATATGGCGCCATCCCGATATCATCTCATTGAACGTTTCCCGCTTTCACGCAACGGCAAATTGGATCGCACCTTGCTATCGCCAGGAACCGAGCGGAGTCAGGCCAGCGATGCGGCTGCGCCAGCCGCATCCGCGGAGCTCATGCTGCTACGAGAGCTGTTGGCGGATACGTTAGGCTGTACTCCAGACAAGATCGACCCACATGCCAGTTTCTTCAGCAATGGCGGCAGCTCGCTTTCCGGCATCACGCTTTTGGGCAACATCAAGCGCGCCCTTAATGTGGAATTAACCCTGGCGGAAATCCTTGGCTACTCACAGCTCGATAAACTTGCCGAGCGTCTGCGCGATAGCGCACCCCTGCCGTTATCGATGCTGTCCGGCGCAGCCGATCGCTCCTCCCTGCCCACCTTGTATTTGGTGCATGGTGCCGGTGGTCAGGTGCATCAATATGCAAAGTGGACAAAACAGCTTTGCGCCTGCGCCAACATCATCACCATCGCCAGTCCGGGATTGGCCGCGCCAGGTGCAGACGACACACTCACCCTGCAGCGATTGGCCGCCTCTCATTTGGCGGCCATACCGCGTGCCAAACGCGACACTGCCGTTATCGCCGGCTGGTCATTGGGCGGCCAATTAGCTGTCCATATAGCGGCGCAGGCGACGGAACAAGGCGCGCCTTTTGCGCATGTGGTGGTTGTCGACAGCGGTTTGCCCGCCCGGCAACCCTCAGTGAATCGACGTTTCAGCGTGGCGCAAAGTTACCTCAGTCTGTTCGACTCTCTCGGTATTGCGCGACATTTGTGTCGGCATCAAGCAACGAATGCGATAGACAGCTTCGCCAACGAGATAAAAATGCACTATGCGCTGAATCAGAGCGTGCTTGCGGAGAAGATCACGCTGGAACATGCCGAAGCCTTTTGTTGGGCGCTGAAAAAATCGTTTGAACTGACGAATAACGCCGGTCCTTTGCCGCAGATAGCGATACCGCTTACGCTTTGGCTCAGCCAGCAACGTCAGCGTAAACAGCCCAATCTTGCACAACGCTGGGAGAGGCAATCCTCACATGGCGTTCAACTCACCTATTGTGCAGAAACGCATTACAGCATTTTAAACAACGCTCAACTTCTTGAAGCGCTAACGCGGCTGCTCCGCTCGTTGTCAACATCATGATATTAATGCGAGAAAATTCCCATATCCCATCAAATCTATCGAGGCACTGATGAAATTACCCAGCAGTTGGATTTTTTTGTTCTGTTTTTACTATACATTCATGGACATTTTTTATTCGTTATTTTTTACCGAAGACAGGAGGTTTACCAGCACAATCATTCAATCCTTTATCTTTTCAACCTTGCTAGTGGCATTTTTCTGGTATCGGAAAACTGCAAAAAACAAACACCAATAATATAAGGAAGTAGTTATGAGAGAGCTTACAATTAATGAAGTTAACTTTATCGCGGCCGCTGGGGATTTCAGCTATGCGGAATTGGGCGGGGCCGTCGCTGCCGGCGCGGTTGGTGGCGCGATGACCGGCGCCATGGCCGGCGGTGTCGGTGCCGGCCCAGGCGCTGTTGCCGGTGCCGTTATCGGTGGTGCCGCCTATACCGCTGGCAAAATGGTGGAATCCATGTTAGGTGGCAATAAACAAACATCGACGAATAATCCTGCCGACAGTAACTAATGTCGGAAGATTCGTGTTTATCATATGAAAAAGTTACTCATTATCTTGTTCGCCATTTTAATTGGGCTTATTGCTGGCACGATTGCGGATTATTTCACCCTCAATCGTTTCTTGAAATACGCTCTTATCGCCTTTGCCGTTATCGTCACGCATAAATTGCTCAATAGCGATCGCGGGCAACGCTCGGCATGATGAATGTGGCTTATTTTAAAATTTAATGATTAAGGAAAAAATATGCGCAATCTTACCTCTGAAGAATGTTCAATCATTTCCGGTGCAGGAGATCGCAGCGGTACATTGACGGTTTCCGCAGAAACTGTCGGCGCAGCGATCGGCGGTGGCATCGGTTCTATCGGCGGCGTCGCAGGCGGCGTTGTCGGCACCATTGTCGGCGGTGCTGTCGGGAACTATGTCACCGGCGATCGCGCTCCCGGCTCTATTGGCCCATCAGGCATTCCCTGGGGCGGGAGTAACGGCGGCGGTACCATGTGGGGAAACAACAACAATACCGATTCGAACTGATCGAGGCTCTGCAAGTCTCGCGGCTGACCTCAGCGGTTAACGCTGGCTTCAGCGTCTAAACATCACTTCATGCCAGGGTTATCATTGTGATAACCCTTTTTGTCATGGGCTCACACCACAGGGTGAGCTGCGCGTTTGGCGTAGCGAAAATGTCGAGGTGAAAAAGACAGGTAAAGCGACGCTGGCGTTATCCGAGTCGAATGACTCTATCCGCAGAGGCAATCGTCGATGGACGGTGTGCAATAATCACGCGGGTAATGTTCAGTTGTGAAATAGCGCGGTTAATATGTGTTTCATTATCGAGATCCAGGTGGCTGGTCGCTTCGTCCATAAACAGAATGCTGGGGCGACGATAGAGCGCGCGGGCTATCAATAAACGCTGTTTCTGCCCGCCAGAAAGGCTTCCCCCCAACTCGCCGATCAATGTTTCGTAGCCCATCGGCATGTTTTGAATATCATCATGCATATTGCAACGCTGTGCGCACGCCTCAATACGTTTCAGATCCATTTCGGCGTCAAATCCTGAAATATTTTCAGCGATAGATCCCGCCAGCAGCTTGTCATCCTGCAGCACGCAAGCGATACATTGGCGATAATTATTTACGCCAATGTTGCTGATATCCATACCGTCGACCAACACGGTCCCTTCATCTGGAGACAGCAGCCCACACATTAACTTCATCAACGTGGTTTTACCCACGCCGGAGGGACCGACAATCGCCACGCTTTCTCCCGCCGCAATGCTGAGATTCAAATCCGCGATAATGGGTTTCGCCAAACGATCATACTGGTAGCGCAAATTCCGCACCTGAAGCTCTGCGGCGTTGCCTTTTGTGAACAGCTGACGCGCGGGCATTTGCGGTTCCGGTGACGACAGCACAATGTCAGCCACCCTTTCATTATGCAAACTTAGCATTCGCAGCTGAAGCATCATGTCAATCAGGCTGCTGGCACGCTCCGAGAACTGACCACGGTAGGCGTTAAACGCGATAAACATCCCGATCGTCATTTGATTGTCTATGACCAATGCCGCGCCGAGCCAAAGGATGATCACCTGATCACAGGTGGCAATAAACGCCCCCAACCCGCCAAACATCATGTTTAACTTGGTCAGCTTGATACCGGCATTGATCGTTTCTACGTTTAGATTCAGCCAATACTGCGAACGGGTTTCAGATAACCCCAACGCCTTTAACGTACTGACGCTATATAACGTCTCCATGAAATGCGACCCTGCCCGCGCGCCCTTCACCAACTGCTCTTCCGACAGCTGCCGATAATGTTGATAAGTCGACAGCCTGAGAATGACGTATATCGCCGTAAAGCCGAGCACCACCCAAACTAACCAGCCGCCATAGAGCAACATCATGATAAATACACCTACAGACATGATGCCATCAATAATGCTGCTGACGATGCTGGTAGTGAAAGTCGCTCTTATCGTATCCAATGAGCCGAAACGGGATTGAATATCACCCAACTTGCGCTTCTCAAAGAAGGAAAGCGGCAATTTCATCAGATGATCAAACACGCCTGCCTTCCATTGCACGTCTATCAACGCGCCCATGACGATAGAGATCCACGAGCGCAACATGGAAACGCCGGTGCGGAATAAAATAAAGAACAGCAATCCTATACATATCAGCGCCAAAAGATCATGATCGCCGGCCAAAATCACATGATCCATGACCAACTGCGTACCGACGGGCAACAGCAGATTAACCGCTTCAATTACGATCGACAGGCAGAAGATCTTTAGCAAGGCCCCCTTGAGGCCGCGCACATTGCTCATCAGCTTGCGAAAACGCAATCTGCTTTGCTGTTTGATCGGCTGAAATTCACTGTCTGGCCATAGCTCAAGCGCTACGCCAGTAAAATGCCGCGACAGTTCATGCAACCCCAGCACTTTACGGCCAAAAGCAGGATCATGGATCACCGCCCGCCCTCGGCTGACACTGACAAGCACCACGAAATGCTTCATGTCCCAATGCAGAATACAGGGCATTTTCAACGCTTTAAGCTCATCGATATTCAACGATAACGCTCTGGATTGCAGTTTCAGTGCGCTCGCGATGTCAATCAATGCGGACAGCGTTGCCCCGCGTGAAGAAAAGCCGTAGCGGCTGCGCAGATTAAACAGATCGATTTGCAAACCATGGTAATGGCATACCATCGCTAAACTGGCCAGCCCGCATTCCGAGGCTTCAGTTTGCAGGATCTGCGGCACTTTGCGGCGCAGCGACAAATTGAGTTTGCCCTTTAGCGCGTCTAAATACGATTCAGTCATTGATTGGCCCCATCAGGCTGTTTTTCATATCGTAGAAAGGTGAGAACATCCATTGATATAAAGGTCTTTTTTCCAAAAACAGCGTGGATTGGGCCCGCATGCCGTTAGTGAGCTGCAACGCTTTGCCCTGGTAACTGATATGCGTTTCATCCAGGGAAACGGTCACCTTGTAAAAAGATGCCGTTTGCACGCTGGGCTGATGCACGGGAGAACTGCTGTAAGTTGACATTTCTTGAATGGAGGCCGGTACATAAGCAATGCTTTCTATCCTGCCGGGAAACTGGCCGAACTTCTCATAAGGGAAAGCGTCATAGCGAATGTTAATGCCGTCCCCTGCTGAAACATAGGGCACACTGGTGTTCGGCAACCATAAAACTAGCTGATAAATCGCGCCATTACGTGGAATAATCTGTACCAAGCTGTCACCGCTATTGACCATCTGACCCGGCGTAACGCTGAGAGACTCAATACGGCCATCGCTCGGGGCGTTCACGATCAATGCGCCGCTGGCATCGGCTTCCGCTAACTGCCGTTGCAAATCATTGCGCTGAAACTCGTACTGCGAAATTTGGTTATCGAAATCCGCCGCGCGCGTAACGATGTCACTTTCCAAATTCGTAATTTGCAGTGATTCCTGAATATGTTGACTATGCAGGTTTTGAAACAGGCTTTGTTGTTGATAAAACGAATAGGTTTGTCCGCTAAGCTGATCTTTGGTAATCAGACCGCGCTGTTGATATTCCTTATAGGAACGCATGTTGTCCTGAGCAAATGCCACCCCTTCCCGCGCGTTATCCAACAGCTGTTTGGACTGCATGTGCGCCAATTCATACTGTTTTTTTTGCGCGCGTAGATTTTCCAGCGTCATGCGCTTGTTGTCTTGCAACTTAAGAATGATGCTGTCGACGTGTTTTAACTGGTTTTCAAGCGCCAGGCGCGTATTGGCGCTCACTTTCCCGTTATCCGTCACTCGGCTGACATCAATCTGATAAAGACGCTGGCCTTTTTTAACCGCATCCCCCACTTCGACGAAGCGTTCCGAGATAAAACCCTGTTGGGGCGCAAACACGTTGACTGAGCGGGGGAAGGTGGTGATTTCACCATAAACATTAATGCGGCGTGTATAATGACTGAATATAAGAAAAGAGAGGAAAACAAGAATAAATAAAAACGATAAAAGACCAAAACACCAGGCGGGCAAGCCGTTTATCAATAAGGCCTTACCCGCCCATTTCGCCCGCTGATGATCCGTGGCTTCCTGTCGAAACAAATCACGCATGAAATCCCTTTCCAGAAATAAAATTCGCGCCAGCCTTGGCTCGTAAAATGCAGAAGCATATCGAAAAAGCAGCAACAGAGATTAAAACAGGCCTGTTGTTTTTAATTAGCGATATCGTAAGGATAATTATTCTCATTATGATATCGGGCGTCCCGAAGAAATGCAATGTTTTTTACGCACTTATCCAGCCACATAGCCGTATATCACTATGCATATCGATAAAAAACCAATAAAGAGCCTCCTAATCAAATAACCCTATTTATTCTACCTCTCATCATGTGCAATAAATAATCATGCGCTACCCTTGATTGTCTATTTTTCATCCATAAGGCGTGCAGCAATAACGTTATCAAGGCTTTCACTTCCTTATCATTGAAATTGCCGCCACGCGGTGTCGGCGTATTCCGACATGCCTTTGCGCCAACGCCGCGAATGAAATCAGTCTGACCTCACCGCCTCATAAACCACCTTGCCGTCCACATAGGTGCGATAAATATTGCGATCGTCCCCCAGGGTCATCAGCACAAACCCTTGCTCCATCAGCGTGGCGCTGTTGGCATGACGCAACTGCTGCAGTGGCGTGACCGCCGGATCGAGCACCACGAAGTCCGCCTCTTTACCGACGTTGAAGTTGCCGATTTTGTCGTCCAGCGCCAGCGCGCGGGCGCCGCCCAGGGTGGCGTGGTAGAACGCTTCTACGGCGGAGAGCCGGTAATGCTGCAGCTGGCCGACCTTGTACGCCTCGCCTAACGTGCGCAGCATATTGAAGGTGGTGCCGGCCCCCACGTCGGTGCCGATGCCGAGCTTCACCCGCTTGCGCCAGGCCTGCTGCAGGTCAAACAGCCCGCTGCCGAGAAACAGGTTGGAGGTGGGACAAAAGGCGATCGCCGAGCGGGTATCGCACAGGCAGTCCCACTCCTGCTCCTCCAGGTGCAGGCAGTGGGCGAACACGCTTTTCTCGCCGGTCATGCCGTAGCGGTGGTAAACATCCAGATAGCTGCGGTGTTGCGGGAACAGCGCTTTTACCCAGGCCACTTCCTGCGGGTTCTCGCTCAGGTGCGTCTGCAGCCAAACGTCGGGATACTCTTCGCGCAGCCGCTGCACCTGCGCCAGCAGCGCCGGCGTACTGGTAGGCGCAAAGCGCGGCGTAATGGCGTAACCGAGGCGGCCTTTGCCGTGCCAGCGTTCAATCAGCTCGCGCGTCTGGCGATAACTCTGCGCCGGCGTTTCCAGCAGCGCCTCCGGCGCATGGCGATCCATCATCACCTTGCCGGCGATCAGGCGCATGTTCAGCGCTGCCGCCTGGCTGAATAGCGCATCGACCGACTGTGGATGCACGGTGCCGAACACCAGCGCGGTGGTGGTGCCGTTACTCAGCAACTGCTGCAGAAAGAAGGCCGACATCGCCTCGGTGTGCTGCTCACAGTCATAACGGCTTTCGGTCGGGAAGGTGTAATTGTTTAACCAGTCCAGCAGCTGGTCGCCATAGGCGCCAATCATTTCGGTTTGCGGGTAGTGGATGTGGGTATCGATAAATCCCGGCACGATCAGCTTGTCGCGATATTCCGTGACCGTGAAGCCCGGCGGCAGCAGCGCCTCGCCCTGCTGCCAGCTGCCGAACCAGACGATGACGCCGTCGTTCAGCAGCAGCAAACCGTCGGGAACATGCCGCAGGCGTTCCTCAAGCTGTTGCGGCGCCTCCACACAGGCTGCGATATCAAAAAAATTGCCACGAATAGCCGTGGTGAATTGCAGTGCCATTATTTTCTTCCTTGTGACGACCGGCCAAGCTCACCCGCGAAATAACCTGCGCCGATGAAACAAGGCTTTTTTGCCCAAACGCAAAGACCGGATTAAGCATAGCAAGCCGCATGCCAACAGGCGGAGATAAAATACATTTTCAAATAAAAACAATTAATTAGTAATTAATCTAAAAGCATAGGCCGACGAAAGAGAATAAGACCCACGCTCAGCCTTCGCCGGCAGATTAATAGCAACCGTTTGCCTGCCAAAATAACATCGCGCCGCTGCACCTTGAATGGGCAGGCGAATATCTTCACGGCGCACGGCTTATTTCAACAGCGCGCCTGAGGATTGAATCTCGGCCTAAGGACAACGGCCAAACTTGAAACGATAACCATTCTCAATTATCATCCGCGCATCTTTTTGACCAGCAATGCGAAAATCATGTCCGCCACCGCTTCTGCCCCGCACGCCGCGCTGTCGCGCCTTTACGCCACCCATCATGCCTGGTTGCAGGGATGGTTGCACCGCCGGCTGGGCTGCGCGTTCGATGCGGACGATGTGGCGCAGGACACCTTTATGCGCCTGCTGAGAAGCGACGCCGCAGCGACCCTGCGCGAACCGAAAGACTTTCTGGTCACCGTCGCCAAACGGGTGATGGTCGATCTGTTCCGCCGCAGAACGCTGGAGCGCGCCTATCTGGAGATGCTGGCGCTGATCCCGGAAGGCTACGCCCCGTCGCCGGAGCAGCGCCAGAGCCTGCTGGACAGCCTGCAGCAGATCGACGCGATGCTCGACGGCCTGGGGCCGAAGGTAAAACAGGCCTTTCTGTTGTCGCAGCTCGAAGGTTTGGGCTATGCGGACATCGCCGCGCGCCTCGGCGTGTCGGTCAGCTCGGTTAAAAAATACATGGCCAAGGCCACCGAGCATTGCCTGCTGTTCAGCCTGGAAAACGACGTTTATTCATGAGCAACGCCATCACCCCCGAGCAGCGCCAGGCGCTGAAAATGGCCGCACACTGGTATGCGCTGCTGTGCGACGAGCACGTCACCGAACGCCAGCGCCAACAGTGGCAAGCCTGGCACCAGCAGCATGACGATCACCGCTGGGCCTGGCAGCGCGTCGAAGCGTTGCAGAGCCAGCTGCAGGGCGTGCCGGGCAAATTCAGCTATCGCGCGCTCGATCGCGCCGGCCGTCAATCGGCGATCGATCGCCGCACCCTGCTGAAAAGCCTGCTGTTATTGCTCGGCGTGGGCGGCGGCGGCTTCCTTTACCAGTCGCCGTTCGGCCGGGAGCTACGCGCCGACTACCGCACCGCCACCGGCGAGATCAAACCCATTGTGTTAAGCGACGGCACCCAGCTGGTGCTGAACACCGCCAGCGCGGTGGACGTGCATTACGACGATCGTCAACGGCTGATCCGCTTGCACGCTGGGGAAATCAGCCTGATTACCGGACGCGACCCCCGGCCGCTGTGGGTGCAAAGCCCGCAGGGGGCGATGCGCGCGCTCGGCACCCGCTTTTTGGTGCGCGAGAGCGCTGGCGAGACGCGCCTGACGGTGCTGGAGCATGCGGTTGAAGCGCAGCTGGCGCAGGACGCGCGGCAAACGCGCCGGGTGAACGCCGGCGAACAGATTAGCTTCAGCGCCACGGCCTTCGGCGACAAGCAATCGGCTGCGGCGGAGGACGGCTGGCTGCGCGGCGTGCTGAGCGTCAGCCAGTGGCGGCTGGACCGGGTGATCGCCGAACTGGCGCGCTACCGGCGCGGCCACCTGAGCTGCGATCCGGCCGTCGCCGGCCTGCGCGTCAGCGGCAGTTTCCCGCTCAACGATACCGATCGCGCCCTCGTCCTGCTCAGCCAGACGCTGCCGGTTCGTCTGCAAAGCTTTACCCGCTATTGGCTGCAAATCGTCCCCGCCTGAATTTTTTTAAATAAAAATGATAAAAAATCGCATTTTTGATTGTCCCTTTTGCCTTGCTCATCCGACTCCCAGGAAAACACTGCAGCAATAAATAAAAAATGATTCAGGAGAAGGTATGAACAACGCTTGGGGAAAACGGGCCACGCCGCTGGCCGTGGCCATTGGCCTGGCCTTCGCCGCGGCGCTGACGGTGAGCGCCGCCAGCGCCGCGGCAACCTATCACATTCCGGCCGGTGAGCTGGACGGCGCGCTGAACGCTTTCGCCGCGCGCGCCGGCATCGCGCTCTCGGTGGACGGCACGCTGACCGCCGGCAAACGTTCGCCGGGCCTGAACGGCAGCTACGGTGTCGACGACGGCCTGAACGCCCTGCTGGCGGGCAGCGGCCTGCAGGTTAAAACGCTCGGCAACAACGGTTACACGCTGGCCACACTGCCGCAGCCGCAGAAGGAAGAGGACATCACGGTAGTCGGTGACTGGCTGGCGGAAGGCCGTCAGGCAGACGTGTTCGAACACCCCGGCGCGCGCGACGTGGTGCGCCGCGAAGACTTCGCCAAAACCGGCACCACCACCGTCCGTGAAGCGTTGAACCGCGTGCCGGGCGTGGTGGCGCCGGAAAACAACGGCACCGGTAGCCACGATATGGCGCTGAACTTCGGCATACGCGGCCTCAACCCGCGCCTCGCCAGCCGCTCCACCGTGCTGATGGACGGCATCCCGGTGCCCTTCGCCCCTTACGGCCAGCCGCAGCTATCGCTGGCGCCGGTCTCGCTCGGTAATATGGACGCGATTGACGTGGTGCGCGGCGGCGGCGCGGTGCGCTACGGGCCGCAGAGCGTCGGCGGCGTGGTCAACTTCGTCACCCGCGCCATCCCGAAAACCTTCGGCATGACGGCCGGCATGCAGGGGCAACTCAGCCCGACCTCGCGCCAGGATCACCCGAAAGGCACCGGCAACCTGATGATCGGCGGCACCGCCGACAACGGCTTCGGCGCGGCGCTGCTCTACTCCGGCACCCGCGGCAGCGACTGGCGCGAGCACAGCGCAACCAAGATCGACGACGTGATGCTGAAAAGCCGTTACGCGCCAAACGAGGTGCACACCTTCAACAGCCTGCTGCAATACTACGAAGGCGAAGCGGAGATGCCGGGCGGCCTGAGCCGGGCGGACTACAACGCCAACCCGTTCCAGTCGACGCGCCCGTACGACAAGTTCTGGGGCCGCCGCCAGTTGGCGAACTTCGGCTACCAGTATCAGCCGGATCGGCAGCACAAGTTCGACGTGCAGAGCTTCTACACCTACACCCTGCGCAGCGGCTATCTGGATCAGGGCAAGAACCTGACGCTGTCGCCGCGCGAATACTGGGTGCGCGGCGTAGAACCGCGCTACAGCCAGAGCTTCCGCTGGGGCGACTCGGCGCACGAGGTCGGCGTCGGCTACCGTTACGTCAGCGAATCCACCCACGAGCTGCGCTACTACACTAAAGCCAGCACCGGCAGGCTGCCGTCCACCGCCAGCCCGTACGATCGCGACACCCAGTCAGGCACCGAGGCGCACGCGTTCTATATCGACGATCGCATCGACATCGGCGACTGGACCCTCACGCCGGGCATGCGTTACGAATACATCAAGTCGTATCAGAACAACTACATCAAGAACAACCGCCTCGACGTCAGCTATAACGCGCCGCTGCCGGCGTTGAACGTGATGTATCACCTGAACGAATACTGGAACCTGTACGCCAACACCGAAGGCTCCTTCGGCACCGTGCAGTACAGCCAGATGGGCAAAGCGGTCGACAGCGGCAAGATTGAACCGGAGAAGGCGCGCACCTGGGAGCTGGGCACCCGCTACGCCGGCGATGCGCTGACCGGCGAAATCGGGCTGTTCCTGATCAACTTCAACAACCAGTATGACTCCAACCAGGTGACCGACAGCGTGACCGCGCGCGGCAAAACCCGCCACGCCGGGCTGGAAGGCAGCCTGCGTTACGATCTGTCGCAGCTAACGCCGAAACTGGACGACCTGACCGCCTACGCCAGCTACGCCTACGTCAACGCCACCATCCGCGAAGACGGCGGCTACAAAGGCAACCAGGTGCCTTTCTCGCCGAAGCATAAAGGCACGCTGGGGCTGGACTACACGCCGGGCAACTGGGCGTTTAACCTTAACGGCGAGTTCCAGTCCAGCCAGTTCGCCGACAACGCCAACACCGTGGCGGAAAGCGCCGACGGCAGCACCGGCCGCATTCCCGGCTACATGCTGTGGGGCGTGCGCGCCGCCTATGATTTCGGCCCGGAAATGGCCGGCCTGAATCTGGGCGTCGGCGTGAAAAACCTGTTCAACCACGAGTATTTCACCCGCGCCTATGACGACAACAACAAGGGTCTGTACATCGGCCAGCCGCGCACGATTTATCTGCAAGGTTCGGTGAAGTTCTGATCCGCAGCGGCGGGCGGCCAACCCCGCCCGCCGCTTTCCCCACCAACGTGACGACG